>JANLWF010000371.1:0-12093 GCA_031364385.1 Methylotenera sp. | reverse complement strand
GCCAGCTTCTGCCAAAATACTGGCGATGAGACTGGTTGTGGTCGTTTTGCCATGCGTGCCTGCCACTGCAATGCCTTGTCTAAAGCGCATTAATTCCGCCAACATGAGTGCGCGCGGCACCACGGGGATATTTTTTGCGCGGGCGGCGATAATTTCTGGGTTTTGTTCATTCACAGCCGATGACACCACCACCACATCTGCAGTGCTTAAATTCTTAGTTGCGTGACCCTGATAAATAGTTGCGCCAAAATTTTTCAGGCGCTGGGTGACCGCATTGCTAGCCAAATCGGAGCCTGAAACCTTAAAATCCAAATTAATCAGCACTTCAGCAATACCGCTCATACCAGCGCCGCCGATGCCCACAAAATGTATGTTTTTTACTTTATGCTTCATCTATTTAAACGCTAACGCGCCACCTCTATACAAATTTTTGCGACCGAGCTTGTAGCCTCTGGCTTGGCTAGTGCTCTAGCTTTAATCGCCATTGCCAAGCAATTCTCACGCGTTAAACTGCTTAATATTTCTATCGCTTTTTGCACATTAAATTCTGCTTGTTGAATCAACTTAGCAGCGCCCGCATCGCTTAAATACTTGGCGTTATAGGTTTGATGATCATCCACCGCATGCGGAAAAGGCACTAGCACGCTCGCTACACCCACACACGCCAGCTCTGCGATGGTTAGCGCGCCAGCGCGGCAGATCACCACATCCGCCCACGCGTACATTTCGGCCATATTGTTAATAAACGCTTTGGTTTCAGCTTGCACTCCAGCCGCTTGGTAATTGGCTTGCAGGACAGCGATGTGTTTTTCGCCAGATTGATGCACCACGTTAAATGTTTCTTTTGACAAATTGGCCAAGGCTTTTGGTAGCACATCATTTAAAGCCGCCGCACCCAAGCTGCCGCCAACCACCAGCAAATTTAGCTTGCCTGTACGTTGCTTATATCTGTGTTCTGGCGCGGGCAATTGCGTAATGTCTTGGCGAACAGGGTTACCTACCAATTCTGCTTTGTTGACGAAAGCTGACGGAAATGCCGCCAACACTCTGTTTGCGATTAAAGCCAAGATTTTATTGGTTAAGCCCGCGATGGAGTTTTGCTCATGTATCACCAATGGCTTACCCAGACATTTCGCTATTAAACCGCCAGGAAAAGCGGCAAAGCCGCCCATACCTAACACCACATTTGGCTGATATTTGTGAATGGCAGAAATACTTTGTTTGGAGGCAGTCGCTAATTTAATCGGCAGCAGCAACCACCCTAGCAAGCCTTTGCCACGCACACCTTGCATGGTAATCATCGCTTTTTCGTAAGGCTTACCTTCAATCAACCTGTTTTCCATACCACCTTCGGTGCAAAGCCAGACAATTTTCCAACCATGTTTTTTCATGTAATCCGCCACCGCCATTGCAGGATACACATGCCCGCCAGTGCCGCCCGCCATCACCATTAGCGTGCCTGTTTTGGATTGCGTCACTAGCTTAGCGAACATCATGCTGGCAAGCCTTTCTGCAATCTTCTGTTCTCAAAGTCAATGCGTAATAAAACTGCTATGGCGATGCAATTTGCCAAAATTCCGCTGCCGCCAAATGAAAGAAGTGGCAACGTTAATCCTTTGGTGGGTAACACGCCCATATTCACACCAATGTTGATAATTCCTTGTACGCCCATCCACACACCTAGGCCTTGTGCTAGTAAGGCGGCGAAATAGCGCTCGTTCGCTACCGCTTCTTTGCCGATGCCAAATGCGCGAATCACAATCCATACAAATAAGCCCAGCACTGTCAGCACACCCACAAAACCGAGCTCTTCGGCGATTACAGCCAGTAAAAAATCGGTATGCGCCTCGGGTAGATATAGCAATTTTTCAACACTGGCGCCCAAACCTACGCCAAACCATTCGCCACGCCCAAATGCGATTAAAGCGTGTGACAATTGATAACCTTTACCATACGGGTCAGCCCACGGATCCATAAAACCAATGACGCGCTGCAAACGATAGGGTGAGCTCCATATCAGCATATAGATTGCCACGGGTAGCAATGCCAACAAGCCCGCAAAAATTTTAACGTTAATGCCGCCCAACCAAAGAATAGAAATAGAAATGGCTGCAATGACTGCAAAGGCGCCAAAATCTGGCTCACGCAGCAATAAAAAGCCTACCAGCACCATCACGGCAACCATCGGCAAAAAGCCTCGTACGATGCTGTCCATCTGCGGTGCCTTACGCACGGCGTAATCAGCCACATACATAGCGGCAAAAAGCTTCATTAATTCAGAAGGTTGCAAATTAATCACAAATAATGAAAGCCAACGCTGGCTGCCATTCACATTGCGCCCAATGCCTGGAATAAGCACCAGCACCAACAGCGCCAAGCCAAACAAAAATAAATAGGGTGCCATTTTTTGCCACCATGAGACAGGAATTTGAAATGAGACAAAGCCTGCAACCAAGCCAATCAAAATAAAAATGCTTTGGCGCACTAAATAGTAAGTGCTTTGATGCCCCACCGCTTTGTCTGCCTCTGCAATCGCAATCGATGCGGAATACACCATCACCAAACCCAAACCCAATAAAATAAAAGTGACCCACAGCAACATTTGGTCGTAACTGGCCGCATTAATGCGCTCGCGGTTATGCATGATTGGGGCTAACATGTTGTACCCCCTAGCATTTCGCCACCTTTTTGTTCGCCAACTCCAACTGCTTAACGGCGTCTACAAACACTTCGGCCCGATGCACGTAGTTTTTAAACATATCAAAGCTAGCGCAAGCAGGAGAAAGCAAAACAGCGTCGCCAGCTTCAGCCACTTTTTTTGCAATGTTGACCGCTTCGGGTAAATCTATAGCGCGATACATGGGGATATTGGTTTGTAGCAAAGCCGTCTCAATCAAACCTGCATCACGGCCTATCAGCACCACCGCGCGGGCATTGGCTGCCACGGCATCGGCTAATGGTGCAAAATCTTGACCTTTGCCATCTCCACCCGCAATGAGCACGATTTTTTGCGGCAATCCTGACAACGCGGCGCAAGTTGCTCCGACGTTAGTGCCTTTTGAGTCGTCGTAATAATCTACGTCGTCAATATTGGCAACCCATTCCACGCGGTGCGGCAAACCTTTAAAGTTGTACAGGGTTTGGATGATAGGTGCGTAATCCACGCCAATGCCGCGACACAGTGCAACGGCAGCCAGCGCGTTGGCGGCATTGTGTAAACCTGCAATTTTTAAATCATTCACGTTGATCAATTCTTTTTCGCCGTCCACCAACCAAGTATCTTTTTGTAGAGTATCGCTTTGCACTTGTTTCAAACCGTATTCCTGTTCGCTAAAACCAAACGTCACTTGCGCCAGTTTTGGCCGCGCCAACAACATGCTCCAAGCGTCATCGCGGTTAAGCACTTGTAGCTTTGCATGGTAAAAAATGTGTGCTTTGGCGACGGCGTAATCTTGCAAGTGCTCGTATCTATCCATGTGATCTTCAGACAAATTCAGCATAGTCGCTGCGTCCACAACCAAGCTATGGGTGGTTTCCAGCTGAAAACTAGAAAGCTCCAGCACATACACATCGGGCGCTTCCATCATCAAAGCTTCTAAAACTGGTAAGCCAATATTGCCCGCCACGATGGTTTTAAAACCTGCCGCTTTGCACATTTCACCTACCAATGTCGTCACCGTGGTTTTGCCGTTTGCGCCAGTAATGGCGATGACTTTGGCGTTTGCTGGGCGGTATTGTGCAAATAATTCCACATCGCCAATCACGCCAATGCCGTGTTTAATTGCGGCTTGCACGGCAGGTTCGCTAAGTGCTACGCCTGGGCTAATCACAATCAAATCTGCACTTAATAGCACTTCTGGCTTAAATGCGCCTGTATGCACCACCACTTTCGGCATGCGCCGAATCACATCATCTGCACTGGGTGGGTTTTCGCGCGAATCGGCCGCAGACAAAATTGCACCCTGAGTTTGCAACCAACGCAAGGCTGAAAGCCCTGTTTCACCAAGGCCAAGCACCAGTACTTTTTTGTCTTTAAGTTCGACTTTCATTTTATTCTGGTCATCTTAATTTAAGTGTTGATAATCCGACCAACACCAGCATCATGGTAATAATCCAAAACCGCACCACTACCTGCGTCTCTTTCCAGCCTTTTTGCTCGTAATGATGGTGCAGTGGAGCCATTAAGAAGATGCGCCTCCCCACCCCTGTTTTGTATTTGGTGTATTTAAAATACAGTACTTGCAACGCGACTGAGAATGTCTCGACCACGAAAACACCGCCCATAATAAACAACACAATCTCCTGCCTAACAATCACAGCCACTACACCCAGAGCAGCTCCCAGCGCAAGCGCACCAACATCCCCCATAAATACTTCAGCGGGATAAGCGTTAAACCATAAAAAGCCCAAACCAGCGCCCGCCATGGCAGCGCAAAACACCATCAGCTCACCAGAACCCGCCACATAGGGAATGCCCAAATATTTAGAGAAATATAAATGCCCACCCACATAAGCAAATAGCCCCAGAGCGCTGCCTACCATCACAGTTGGCATAATCGCCAAACCATCCAAGCCATCAGTCAGGTTCACTGCATTGCTGCTGCCTACAATCACCAAATACGTCAGCACAATAAAGCCAACTGCGCTTAAAGGTAGCACCAAGTTTTTAAGAAATGGGAAAATAAGCGTGGTTTCTGCTGGGCTTGCCGCTGTTTGATATAAAAATATCGCCACACCTAGTCCAATGACACTTTGCCAAAAATATTTGGCTTTTGCAGATAAGCCTTTCGGGTTTTTGTAAACCACCTTGCGATAATCATCTACCCAACCAATCGCGCCAAAACCCAGTGTAGTTACCAGCACCACCCAGATATATTTGTTATGCAAATCGCCCCATAATAAAGTGGCTACGGCAATAGCCACTAATATTAGCGCGCCACCCATGGTTGGCGTACCTGCTTTAATCAAATGTGTTTGTGGGCCATCATCACGCACCGCTTGTCCCACCTTATATTGCGTGAGCTTGCGTATCATGGTTGGGCCCACCATAAACGAGATAATCAGCGCGGTAAGCGTAGCTAACACCGCACGCAGCGTGATGTAATTGAACACATTAAAACCACGAATATCGTGTGCCAGCCAGCGAGTAAGTTCTAACAGCATTATTTTGTCTCCCTAGTATTATTTTTTTCTACTAATTGGTTTAATACTATTTCTTTTGCCACTATTTCCTTTACTACGCGCTCCATCTGCATAAAGCGCGAGCCTTTAACCAGTACTGTCGTCTCTTTTTTCATCAGCGCTTTTATAGCTGCGATTAATGTTTCCAGCGTGGTGAAATGTTGCGCATTAGTACCAAATTCTTGCGCGGCTTTTGCACTTAAATCACCAAACGTCAAAAAATGTATAATGCCTTTTTGCTTGGCGTAAGCCCCAATGGCAGCGTGCATCTGTTGTGCGTCTGCGCCCAATTCTGCCATATCGCCCATCACGAATATCTGAAGTGTTTTTTGGTTGGCTAATACATCAATCGCCGCTTTCATCGAATCTGGATTGGCATTATAAGTATCATCAATCACCACCGCACCATTGCTGGCTTGTAGCCAATTCAAGCGGCCTTTTACCGCGCCAAATACGGCCAAACCTTTTGCAATGTCCTCATTAGAAACACCCAATGCCACCGCCACAGCACTGGCTGCCAGTGCATTATAGATATTGTGAACACCCAACACACTTAGCGTGAATTCAATTTGTCCACTTGGAGTGTTGAGGTTGATTTCTGTCACATTGCCGTTGATTTGGTAGCTTGCGCTTACATCTGCCGCTTTTTTTAGGCCAAACGTAATGATTGCTTTATGCGCATTCAATGATTTCCAATAGTCTGCAAAATCATCATCTGCATTGATTATCGCCATGCCGTCTTCAGCCAAACCAGCATAAATTTCACCTTTAGCTTTGGCGATGTTTTCACGCGAGCCAACTTCGCCAATGTGCGCAGTGCCTGCGTTGTTAATCACCGCGATAGTAGGGTTTGTAAGACGTGTTAAATAATCAATCTCACCCAAGTGACTCATGCCCATTTCTATCACTGCCACCGTGTGTGCTGCACGTATTTTTAACAAAGTAAGCGGCAACCCAATATCGTTATTGAGATTGCCATACGTCGCCAAAATACTGCCCTTAGCGGCTGCCAAAATTGCCGCAATCATTTCTTTTACAGTGGTTTTACCATTGCTGCCAGTCACTGCAACTAGCGGTATTTTAAATTTTTCACGCCAGTATTTTGCCAATTGCCCTAAAGCCAAACGTGTGTCTTGCACCACGACATAAGGACTTGCCTGAGTATCAGCGTCTGACACCAATACCGCTGCAGCGCCTAGTCTTATGGCTTCTGGTGCGAATGTGTTGCCATCAAAATTTTCGCCTTTAATGCCAATAAATAATTGATTTTTGACTATATTGCGGCTATCTGTGCCCACACTTTGCACCAGCACATCCTCGCCAATCATGCGGCCATTCAGCACTTTTGCGATTTCAGAAAGCATCATCATCTGGACATCCCCTGATAAAATTTCAGCACATTTTGCGCTTGTTCAACATCGCTAAAATATTGTTTTTTGCCTGCAATTTCTTGGTAGTCTTCATGGCCTTTGCCTGCAATTAACACAATATCGTGCGGCTTGGCTGAGAGTATGCCAATAGAGATGGCTTTAGCGCGATCTTCTTCTACCGCGTAATTACCTTGCATTGCGCCCACAATATCTTGAATAATTTTGTCAGGATTTTCGTCACGTGGATTATCAGATGTCACCACTACCGCGTCGGCAATTTCACTGGCAATTTTGCCCATCAATGCGCGCTTACCTGCATCGCGATTGCCTCCGCAACCAAATATGCAGATGAGTTTTGCGCTAGCCTGTGCTTTTAGTGTTAGCAGTACTTTCTCAAGCGCATCGGGCGTATGTGCATAATCTACCACCACTAAAGGTAAATCACCGCCACCCAGTTGTTGCATACGTCCAGCGGCAGATTCTATATGCGAAATCGCCGCTACTGCATCATCTAAACTGACTTTAGAGGCCAGCAAAGTCGCCAAAACCGCTAACACGTTATACACATTAAAACGCCCAATTAAATTGGCTTTCACTGGGGCGTTGCCAAATGGCGTATGCGCATAAAACGCAAAATACGTGTCTTTAAAATGCAGCTCAGCCGCTCTTACCACACCACTGTCTATGCCATAGCTCATCACTGGCGTACCCGCATCTGTTAGCTCTGCATCAATTTTTCGACCAAATTCATCATCCACATTAAGCACTGCGTACTTCAAATCATTTTCTACAAACAAACGACGTTTTTCGTGTGCATACGCTTCAAACGAGCCGTGATAATCCAAATGATCACGCGTTAAATTGCTCAGTACTGCCACATCAAAATGCACGCCTTTAACACGGCCTTGATGCAGACCGTGCGACGACACTTCCATGGCGACTGTTTTAACATCTTGTTTAACGTATTCGGCCAACATTTCTTGCAGCATCACTGCATCTGGCGTGGTGTTTTCTGTAGCACTAAGTTGATCGGGCAAGCCGTTGCCTAGCGTGCCAATCACCGCAGTTTTGTTACCTAAATGGTTAAAGCATTGGCTTAACCATTGGGATATTGAAGTTTTACCATTGGTGCCAGTGACACCAATCATCCACATTTTTGCCGATGGATTATTATAAAACTGGCTAGCAATGCTACTGGCTTGTGCGCGCAATTGTTTAATAGGCTTATTTTCTACAGCCCATTCTGCCTTCCATTCAAAGCTATCAGAGCTCCCCCCAGATTCCCACAGTACCGCGCTAGCGCCATTTGCAATGGCATCAGCAATATAATTTCTTCCGTCTGATTTGTCGCCTGGGTAGGCCAAAAACAGGCTTCCAGGCTGTACTTTACGACTATCCGTAGTGATGTCTTTTACCGAAGTTTTAATCGAGTATGTTGTCATACCACCTCTTTTGCATCTTCGGTAGTTTCAGGTGGAATCACGACATTATTATTTGGCGCGTCTTGCGGCACAGCCAGCATACGCAGGGCATCTGCCATCACTGCGCTAAATACTGGTGCAGCCGATACGCCACCATAGTATTGATCTTTTTCTGTCGTTGGCTCATCTATCATCACCGCCATAATTAAGCGCGGATTAGAGGCTGGCGCGATGCCCACGAACGAGGCTACGTATTTATCTGGCTCATAACCATGCGGACCAATTTTATGCGCAGTACCCGTTTTGCCGCCCACGCGATAACCCGCTACTTGCGCACGCAGTGCCGTGCCGCCTGGCTGAACCACCAATTCGAGCATCGCTTTTACGTCGTTAGCCACTTGCCCAGAAAATACTTGATGACCCACTGGGGATTGTGCCAATTTGATGAGCGAAACTGGCTTCAACTCACCTTCGTTGGTAAACACGGTGTATGCGCGCGCCAATTGCAATAAAGTGACGCTTATGCCGTGGCCAAATGACATGGTCGCTTGCTCAATGGGTCGCCATGTTTTGTAATTTCTTACTATGCCAGCAGACTCGCCAGGAAAGCCGATATTAGCGCGCGTGCCAAAGCCAAGTTGGTTAAACGTGCTCCAAAGCTCCTCTTTTTTAAGGCTTAATGCCATTTTGGCCGCGCCCACATTCGATGATTTTTGTATGACTTGCGCTACGGTTAATACGCCATACGAATGTGTATCATTGATAGTGGCAGGGCCAATGGACATGCGGCCAGGTGCGGTTTGAATTTTAGTATCAGGCTTATAATCGCCAAACTGCATGGCAGCCGATGCCGTCACTGGCTTCATGGTAGAGCCTGGCTCAAACATATCGGTAATGGCGCGATTGCGTGTTTTACCCTTAATATTGATTGGATTGTTAGGGTTGTAAGTGGGCAGATTGACCATCGCCAAAACTTCGCCCGTTTTAGCATCTAATATCACCACTGCGCCAGCTTTGGCTTTGTGTAACTCAACCGCTTTCGCCAGCTCTCTAAACGCCAAATATTGTAATCGTCTATCAATACTCAACACCAAATCATGGCCATCTTGCGGGACTTTAACGGCTTCCAAATCTTCAACAATATGGCCTTGCCTATCTTGAATCACGCGGCGGCTGCCCGCTTTGCCAGATAGCACGTTATTTTGTGCCAGCTCGAAACCTTCTTGACCATTATCATCAATGCCTGTAAAGCCCACCAAATGCGCGGTGACATCGCCCGCAGGGTAAAAGCGTTTGTACTCGCGTTGCAAAAACACGCCTGGGATTTCCAAACTCATCACCTTTGCGGCTAAATCGGGTGAAATGCGGCGTTTTAAATACACAAACTCACGCGCTCTATTGGCGATTTTTTTGTCAATGTCTTTGGTTTTGATGGTGAGCAACTTTGCTAATGCGGCTTTTTGTTGCTTATTAATCGTTACATCTGGCGGGCTTGCCCAAACAGATTCAACTGGGCTGCTAATGGCTAACAATTCGCCATTTCGATCCATAATTCTGCCGCGATGCGCTTGCAATACCAGCGTTCTGCTATAACGCGCATCACCTTTCTGCTGTAAAAACTCTTTGTGTAAGCTTTGCAAATAAATGCCACGCATAAATAGCCCAGCAAATAGCGTCAACACGCCAATTAACAGGACGCGGCGGCGCCATGTTGGTAATTTAACGATATGGTGTATTGCTTGGTTATAGGCCATGTTTATTTACTGCTTCAGCTCTGCTAATTTAATTCTTCAAGTGAGATTACCTGTATGCGTTTTGCATCGGGCACTTGCATGTTTAATTTCTTAGTCGCCAGCTCTTCTATACGTGAGTGCATGGCCCAAGTGCTTTGTTCTAACTGCAATTGGCCAAATTCTGTCTCGTATTTTTTGCTTAAATCTTGCTGTTGCTCTAGCTCAAAATACAATTTGCGCGCCTTATGCTGCGAAGTCACCACGCCCAAACTCACCATGATGAGCACAAAAAACAAGATTAAATTGAGTCTAGTCATTTTATTAATCCTTTCATTGGGTTGCCGTTCTTTCCGCTACGCGCATCACAGCACTTCTGCAACGTACGTTTTGCTTGATTTCTTGCGCGCTAGGTTTAATGGCTTTACCAATAGAGGCCAACCTCGGCTGTGGCAAATCTTTTGCTTTAATAGGAAAGTTGGCTGGTAAATCATCTCGATTTTGCTCACTTTGAATAAACCGCTTCACAATCCTATCTTCTAGTGAGTGAAAACTAATCACCACCAGTCTGCCGCCCACAGCCAATAAATCTAAACACTTAGGAAGAATTAGCGATAACTCCTCAAGCTCCGAATTGACGTAAATCCGTAAAGCTTGAAAGGTGCGCGTTGCAGGGTTCTGCCCCGGTTCGATCTTGGGGATTGCACTTGCCACGACCTTGGCAAGCTGTCCTGTAGTGGTGATGGTGCGCCCGTCATCGCGCTCCTTAATAATCGCCCTTGCAACCTGCTTAGCAAACCGTTCTTCACCATAATCTCTTATCACCTTCCCTAGTTGTTGTTCTGAAATTGTGGTCAACAATTCTGCCACTGTTTTGCCACGCGATTGATCCATGCGCATATCCAGCGGCGCATCAAACCTAAAACTAAAACCACGCCCACCTTCATCAATTTGCGGCGATGAAATGCCTAAATCCAGCAAAATGCCATTGACGTGCGTTAAATTGTTGTCTGCTGCCAATTGATTGATTTCTGAAAAGTGCCGATGCTCAATGTTGAAGCGAGCGTCTGAAATTTTTTTACCTGTTTCTATCGCTGCTAAATCACGGTCTATCGCAAACAATCGACCTGTTTGATCTAACTTGGATAATATTTTTCTGCTGTGCCCACCGCGCCCAAAGGTACCATCAATGTAGGTGCCATTTGGCTTGATGTTTAACGCATCAATTGCCTCGTTAAGTAAAACCGTGATGTGTGTTGGAGCTATTGACATAATTGCTGGTGGTGCTGAGGCCGAGGTTGGGGGTGGGGTGGGCGCCGAAGTCGCGCCCACCATCATAGCGAAAAGCCTTCTAATTCTGTGGGCATTTCAATGCCATCGCCGCTCATTATATTTTTGAGTTGCTTATGCCACGCTTCCATATTCCACATTTCAAAATGGCTGCCTTGGCCTACCAGCATCACATCTTTTTCTAAACCTGCAAACTCACGCAAAGCGGGCGAAACCAACATACGGCCTGCATTATCAATCGTAATATCCTCTGCATAACCCACCAATAGGCGCTGTAAGCTAGAAGACTGCTTATCAAAGCTTGAAAGCGCCATCATTTTGGCTTGAATCGGCTCCCAAGCAGGCTGCGGATACAGCAACAAGCACCCATGCGGGTGAGCGGTCAATACCACATTACCCGCAGATTGCGTTAAAAGTGCGTCGCGATGCTTGGCTGGCACAGCTAGCCTGCCTTTTGCATCCATACTTAAATTGGTAGCGCCGCGAAACATGTTTGGTTAAAAGCCTTATAATTTCTATTATTTATTTGGGTTTAGTTGCTTAAAAAGTATTAGTCACAACCCGTTTGAATTGATTTGAGGGCGCATAGCTTATTCCCCCACAAAAACCCACTTTTCTCCACAAATTGAACTATAGTTAAAAAAAAAGTGCATTGCAAGCTCTTTTTAGGTTTTTTTCTTTATAAGACAAAGACTTAGCGCATTTTCATGCTAAAAACAAACATGTTAAAAATCAATTACTTATTAAATTAAGTGAATGTAGATTATTAGTGTTATTGATTATGTGATTGAATTGCATGAAGTGGTAAGACTGACGAATTTGATACAAAGACCGCAAGCCAGTATTAGGCTTCCCTAATTTGCTAAACCACTAAGACCGTAAAGGTCTTCCCCACAGAATATATGCGCTAAAGCACATTATTCTGAGTGAAAAGAAGCTAGCCGATAAGCCGGGTTCTGTCGTGCCTTGCGGCACGTAACAGTCATTCATCTAGGCGCACAATTACTTGTACGCTCAAGCAACCTACCCGCTGGCAGCGCGAGCCACGCCTATTGCCAGCCTATTTGGTCTTGCTGCAGATGGAGGTTACCGCGTTTCACC
>JANLWF010000355.1:0-2094 GCA_031364385.1 Methylotenera sp. | reverse complement strand
AAAGTGCTAAATCGCGGCTTTAATGTGAAGAAAAGTGAATGGAAAGAAGCGGAAGGAAAAGCTTATTTTGTTGATGCGCCAAACGCCGACAAAACCAATACAGGCAAGCTTAGAGTATCATTTTTTTGGCCGTTTTATGGCGCGTATAACATCATTGTGCTAGATGCTAATTATCAACATGTGATGATTTGCGGGCCTGATAAAACGTACCTATGGATACTCTCGCGCACGCCACAATTGGCAGAACCAATTAAACAAGATTTGATTGCACAAGCCAAAGCGCTTGGCTTTGCGACGGATAAACTGATTTACGTTAAGCACAATTAATTTATTGGCAGCGCGCTTGGTTTACTTCTGCACAGCACTCAATTTAAAGCCCGCTTTTTTAAACGCTGCAATTAAGCCATTATCACCCGCCAAGTGCGATGCGCCTACAGCCACAAACACAGGTTTCTCGTTTGCGGCAGCAATAGTGCGTTGTGCCATCAGTACATTACGTTCGTCGAGTAATTTTGTACGCATTTTTGCCCAAATTTCTTTGGGTAACATGCCGCCAGTAATTTTCTCATCCAATGCGGTAATTTTGTCAGAATCGCCCTCTAAATAGGCATTTAAAAGCCGCTCAAAATCGGTTTCTTTTTGCGTTTGCGTGCGCTTAAGCACAGCGCGCAGCATGACCATTTGCTCTTCAATGCTAAAATTATCCATCACGCCAAAATGCTCTTTGGCAGTCTCAATGCCCAACACATTTTTACCAAAATCTTCCGATTTTGTCATCAACAAATTGTCCTGCGCAAATGGCGTTTGTGGTTTTGGTAAATCGAATATCACCGCCAGCAGCCACGGTTTCATTTGCATGGCCACATCTAAATGCATCACATGAAAATCCGCCAAGGCCTTCACTTGTTCAAATTCAGGCTCAGTAATCATCTCTGCCAAGCTGACACCTTGCATCATCAAAGCACTTGGATCTTGGCTGGGCTCGGCCTCCATGATGAATGTATCGACATTCTTGATGGCAGCCTGCACGGTGGGGCTAATATCTGCCACACGATTATCATCGGTGTGGATAGTGCCAAATAGATAGCTAGTGATACCAGTGGGTGATTCCAGCTTCCAAAACAAGCCTTTTTCGGTAGCTTGTGCGGCAAACGCCATCACCGCAAATATAAAACCCAGAATGATTTTTTTAATTGTAAAATTACGCATGGTATCCTCTAATTTATCCCTATCTTGAAGACTAAGCCAAAGGCCATTTAGTTCAACGTTAGCAACACTCGAGTTGGCGAGTTAACACTGTCAGATGACTTGGTGGTTGGTGAATGGTGCTGGTTAAACGAGAATGATATGATGAAGTTAAATGCTAGTTAAATAATAGGGGGTTATGTGGCGATTAATATTTTTGAAGGTGCCAGACGAATTACATTACTCTGTGCTGGAGCAACAATAATCGGAACAGTAATATGGTCGTTTACTTATGAACCATACGTATCGGTTACATATTCAATAGACCATCCCTCTCCCTCCAGTCCATTTATCCAAACGCAGGATAGTTGCCCATCTGATGCAGGCAGTGATTACTTCTCAACAAAGACTAGCAAAGGTGAAAATGTATCTGTTCTTTTATGCCTTTTTGCAATGCCATTTGGCGAAAAAAATGAACAGCTTATTCCCTACAAAGTTGATGAGCAGGGAATGGTTTGGGGAGCTGCATCTTACAGTAGCGAAGTCTCAGAGTATGAGCGAACGCTGGAAAGACGTTTCAAGATACCTATGGGCGATGAGGAGCAGATAAGAAAAGAAATTTCTCAAAAATACCGTGAAGAAGTTGCTCTGGGGTATGGCTATCTCGTAGTTGGATTGCTTATTTTTGCTTTAGTCGTTTGGTCAATTGGTTGGATTGTCCGCGGATTTCTTAGTATTCCGCGAGGCATGGATAAGCGTCCAAATTAATTTTGTTAATGCGCTTTTTTAGCTTTGCTAAACGCAGGCTTACTAAACACTGGCCTAGCCGCATTTTTAAAATTATTAAACGCTTTGGGCAAGGGTTTAGCTTTAAAACTCGTACCGTCAGACTGTTTAATATTTGCCATC
>JANLWF010000314.1:0-2871 GCA_031364385.1 Methylotenera sp. | reverse complement strand
TCTGACTTAGATAGCTTAATTAATCAATATGATGTTGTAAGTGTTGGTGTGGGCGGGCCAGCATGGCGTATGAAAACAGCTTTAAGGGCCGCTAGCGCGACAAGGCAAGCAAATAGATGCCTAATTACCAGCATCACCAGTAATCGCGTTAAAACGACTTTAATGAACTCCCAAGGTAAGAGCTGGCTTAAAAAACTTAAAGCAAGGTTGATTGCATTTAGCATTAAGCGCACCACTATAAAGTTGGTGGATATGGCAAGTGGTGTAGTAGTGGTTGGAGAGGGGGTGCATCAGTCTATGCAATTAACGCACCCCAACATTTACGTAGAAACAGCCTCTTGGATTGATGATGATGAAATAATTTCTGAAATTGCTTTCGAAGAAAAAGTATCTAAATTAACTTCACCCAAAGCCATCATAGCCACCAGGCTAGAGCCCATGAAGGGCGTGCATCTTGCTATTGAGGCATTAGCGCACATTAAAAAGCTGGCTAAGACTTTACCAACGCTAACTATATTGGGTAAAGGTCCTGCATTAGAAGATTTGAACGCGATGGTGCAAGCCAATAAGCTGCAAAATACAGTGAGTTTTGATGGCGTAAGAGCTTACCCTGATGAATTTTTTGCCGAATTAACAAATTTTGAATTAGTGCTGTTGACCAATCTAAATGAAGAACAGCCAAGGTTGATTTTTGACGCAATTTCGCAAGGCTTAATCCCTATATGCCCTGATTCAGCGGCTTATCAGCATCTAAAGTTACCTGCGGGAATTCTTTACAAAAAAGGCGATGCTCACTCTCTGGCGCTAACGTGGTTAGCCTTTTGCGATTGTGTAGCGGTTGCAAAAATGATGCAACAATTGCGTCCAATTGCATTTCAATACACAATTAATGCTATGCACCAAAAAAGATCTCTATGGGTAGCAGACTTATTGGCCACAACTCGTACTTAAAAAAGAGAACAATTGATTGGATGTAAGTAATTTGCTTATCTCGGTAATATTAGTGAGCTATAACACAGCACAAATGAGCGTTGAGGCTTTGGATAGCCTATTCGCCTCACAGGGAGACTTCGCACTTGAAGTCTTCTTAGTGGATAACGCATCCAAGGATGATTCTGTACAAGTGATAAAAAAAGCTTATCCGAACATAACTTTAATCGAAAATAAAGAAAACGTAGGGTTTGGTCGCGCTAATAACCAAGTATTAGACTTTGCAAAAGGTGAGTATATTTTATTGCTGAATACAGATGCTTTTGTGCAAGCTGAAACTCTGCAAAAAACTATTCAATATATGCAAATCCATCCACGTTGTGGTGTATTGGGTGTTAAATTGTTGGGGCGCAATGGTGAGTTGCAGCCATCTTGTCGATACTTTCCAACGCCATTTAATTTGTTTGCTGGTCGTGTAGGGTTGCATCGTTTGCTACCAACCATCAAGATGGTAGATGATACAGATTGGAATTCTTCACTGACCCAAGATTGCGACTGGGTGCCAGGTTGTTATTACTTAGTCCGAAAATCAGTGATTGACCAAGTTGGCTTGTTTGACCCATTGTTTTTTTTATACAGTGAAGAAGTAGATCATTGCTACGCCACTAAAAAAGCAGGCTGGGAGGTGACTTATTTTGCTGATGCCACCGTGGTACATATTGGCGGTGAAAGTGCAAAAACTGATCATGTAATTAGCCAGAAAAATCGTCAAGTGAACAGGTTACGGCTGGAGAGTGAGTTGCTTTATTTCAGAAAAAATCATGGTTTGCTTGGCATGATAAACCACATACTTTTGACTCATTTGGCTGATTTATACGATTTGATTAAGTATTTGGTGCGTTTAAAAGGTTTGAATAGCTTTGTGGGTACTGTAAAGAGTTCTGCTTTAATTTGGCAGGTGTTAGTGCAAACGCAGTGGGCTACTAAATCGACACGCTAATGATGATGCCTAAAATTGGAATTGTGATTATCGGCAGGAATGAAGGTGAACGGTTAATTCGCTGCATTCAGTCATTGCATGAGCACATTGCAAATACGGTTTATGTTGATTCCGCCTCAACTGATTGCTCCATAGAATCTGCAAAAAAACTGGGCGTGCATACACTTGAGCTGGATATGTTAAAACCTTTTACCGCGGCGCGTGCCAGAAACGCTGGCTTTGCACAGTTGCTAAAAATTTTTCCTGATACGGAGTTTGTTCAATTTGTGGATGGCGACTGCGAAGTGCTCAATAACTGGGTTAAGGTTGCTGCCACATTTTTACAAGAAAATCCGCAAATAGCGGTGGTTAGCGGTGTTTTGAATGAGCGATTCCCTGACAAAACCATCTACAATACCTTGTGTGATTTGGAATGGAAGATGCCTTTCGGCGAAGTAAAAGCGTGTGGTGGCAACGCTTTAATTCGTATGAGTGCATTTAAAGAAGTTGATGGATTCTTACCCACTTTAATTGCTGGCGAAGAGCCGGAAATGTGCATAAGACTACGTAAAAAGGGCTGGAAAGTGTGGCATTTAGCGCATCAAATGATGTTACACGACGCTGAAATGACGCAATTTAGGCAATGGTGGAGGCGCACTATGCGTGCGGGATATGCATTTGCTGAAGGTGCATTCTTACATGGCGCGGCGCCTGAGCATCATTGGGTAGCTGAATCTAAACGCGCTTGGCTATGGGGGGTTTTTATACCATTAACAATTTTAATTTTGGCGTTGCTGAAGCCCATATGGGCTATATTGTTGCTGCTGGTTTACCCCTTACAATGGCTGAGGTTAAGCTTAAATAGCCAGTATCCCTTTAAAACAGCAAGTTTACAGGCATTCTTTTTAACTATAGGGAAATTTGCAGAAATGGCTGGGCAAATCAAGTTTTTATTACATCAT
>JANLWF010000176.1:0-1713 GCA_031364385.1 Methylotenera sp. | reverse complement strand
CCAGAAGGTGTGAATTTTTATGATGCCAGCGTTAAAATATACGAAGGTTTATCCGAAGAGCTCGACCTCAATTTATTCTATTCTACGCGCGGCCATTTCACGCTTGCACATACCGAATCTGCCATGCGCACCATGCGTTGGCGTGCAGAGGTGAATAAACACGTTGGCGTGGATAGCCGTGTGGTCGGTGTGGATGAAATTTTAAAAGCTTGCCCTCAGTTGGATATAAGTTGTAGCGGTCACGCACCTATTTTAGGCGCGCTGTATCACGGCCCTGGCTCGATTGCGCGCCATGATGGGGTGGCCTGGGGCTATGCGCGCGGGGCAGATGGGTATGGCGCAGAGATTTTTCAAAATACCGAAGTGTTGAGCATAGACGTGAAAAATGGCAAGGTGTGCGGCGTTAATACCAACAAAGGTTATATCGAAACTAAACAAGTACTATGTGCCGTGGCAGGCTTTACGCCGCGCATCACCGAAATGGTCGATTTAAAAACGCCCATCGTCATTCACCCGCTACAAGCCTGCGTGACCGAGCCTATGAAGCCTTGGCTGAATAGCATCTTGGTTTCTGGCAGCTTGCATGTATATGTCAGCCAGTCGTCGCGCGGCGAGCTCGTGATGGGCTCGTCGCTAGACCCGTATGAAGTGCATCAAACGCGCTCTACGCTGGATTTTGTTGAAGGTTTAACCGCGCACATGTTAGATATGTTCCCATTTTTATCCAACGTAAAAATTGTGCGGCAGTGGGGCGGCATGGCAGATATGACGCCAGACTTTGCGCCGATTATGGGCAAAACGCCGATAGAAGGCTTTTATCTGGACGCGGGTTGGGGCACTTGGGGCTTTAAAGCGACACCGATTAGCGGCAAAACCATGGCGTCCACCATTGCCAACGACAGTAATCATGAACTGATTCACACTTTCCGCTTTTCGCGTTTTGAAGATTACGAACTTACGGGCGAAAAGGGCGCGGCCTCAGTCGGTCATTAGCCTGTATATATAAATCATATGAAATTGCTCACCTGCCCAGTCAATGGAACTAGACCCATCAGCGAATTTATTTTCGGAGGGGAATATCGGCCTGCACCAGACCAAAATACTTGCTCTGACGCAGAATGGGCGGCCTATGTGTACAACCGCCAGGGCGCGCCTGGCTACAAAAAAGAATGGTGGTATCACAGCCCTAGCGGCACGTGGTTTATTGCCGAGCGCAATACGCTCACCGATAAAGTTTCTCGTACTTATCTTTTGGGTAAAAATGCAGGGGCAAGCCAATGAGTCTGCGTAACCCAAAACAAGCGGGCGAATGGCTAAATCGCGAAAAAGTGATTAATTTTACTTTTGAAGGCGAGGCGTTTACCGCGTTTGAGGGCGATACGATTAGTTCTGCTTTATGGGCGGCTGGCATAAAAGTTTTAGGCCGTAGTTTTAAGTACCACAGACCACGTGGCGTGCTGAGTTTGGCTAATCACGATGTGAATATATTAATGACCGATGGTCTAGACACTAATATTCGCGCGGATCTGGTAGAAGTAAAAGAAGGCATGAAGTTAAGCACGGTCAACACCATTGGCGGTGTTAAGAAAGATAAAAATCGTATTATCGATTTAATTTCGCCATTATTGCCCGTTGGTTTTTATTACAAAGCGTTTCATACGCCGCGTGGCTTGTTTCCGTTTTGGGAGAAAGTCATCCGTAAAGCGGCGGGGC
>JANLWF010000175.1:0-22036 GCA_031364385.1 Methylotenera sp. | reverse complement strand
CGCCTACTTCTACGCTGGAATCAAGCTCTGCTTTAGGGTCGATAATGGCACTTGGGTGTATTTTTACAGACATTTTAAATTGATGTTTTACTTTAATTTTAAATTTTAATTGATTGATTTTTAAGTTTATTTTTTATCAATACTTTTTAAAATACACATCATACTGGCTTCGGCAACCACTACGCCATCCACTGTGGCAATGCCTGAATATTTCCAAATACCTTTTAAAATGCGGTCAATTTTCACGTTTAAAATAATTTGATCACCAGGCGAAACAGGCTTTTTATAACGCGCGTTATCGATTCCCGCAAAATAATACACGGAATCATCAGTAGGTTTTTTACCCATTGTCTTGAAAGACAATATGGCGGCGGCCTGCGCCATCGCTTCTACAATCAATACACCTGGCATTACGGGATGATGCGGGAAATGACCTGGGAAGAATGGCTCATTGATACTCACGTTTTTAAGCGCGGTAATTTCTTTGCCAAGCTCCATCGAAATGACGCGATCTATCATCACAAAGGGGTAACGGTGCGGTAGATGATCTAAAATTTCGTGAATATCCATGCTGGTTGTAGTTGTTGCAGCGGTATCTGTCATGTCTATTCCCTATGGCTTACTGTTAGTGGCTTGACTTTGTGAGTCTAATTGCACAATCGCAACTTCTAAGGTCTTTATTTTATCTGTTAATTCGGTCAAACGGGGACTTAGGTGGCGAATATTTGCAGCGGTTTTAAGCCAATCCGCGTGCTCTTGCGAGGGCATGAGCGCGGTATAAGTACCTGCCTTGGTGATGGAGCGCATAATCATACTGCCTGGCGAAATAGTCACGTTATCTACAATGTTTAAATGTCCTAGAATCATGGCTGCGCCACCTATTTTACAGTGTTTGCCGATGATAGCACTACCTGCAATACCTGTGCAGCCTGCAATTACCGTATGTGCTCCTATGCGGCAGTTGTGGGCAACTTGAATCAGGTTGTCCAGTTTAACGCCCTCTTCAATCACCGTATCATCAATCGTGCCACGGTCAATAGTGGTGTTTGCGCCTATATCCACGAAATCACTAATTACCACGCGACCTACCTGTGGAATTTTCACCCATTTGCCTGCCTCTTCGGCATAGCCAAAACCATCGTTTCCAATCACACAGCCAGAAAATAAATGGCAGTTTTTGCCAATTTGCGACCCATGTTTAATCGTCACATTGGCTTCTAAGACAGTATTGTCGCCCAACGTGCAATTACGCTCGATCACACAGCCTGCGCCAATAATCACGTTTTGGCCTAAGATTACGTTAGCCTCTATGACCACGTTGGCGGCGATGCTGCAACTGGCAGGCACAGTGGTAGAGCCATCAATAACTGCATTTGCATGAACGCCTTTAATCGCAACATGCGCAGGGTTTAGCAGTTGTGACACCTTAGCAAAATAAGCATAAGGGTTGTCTGTAATAATTTTGGGTAGCGATGTAAGCGAAGCATGATCAGGCTTAATAACGACAGCACTTGCAGACGTGTTATTTAACTGCGTCGTGTATTTGGTATCGCTAAAAAAACTAATGGCGCCAGCTTGCGCCAACCCCAAAGAACCTACTCTGATAATTTGAGTTTCAGCGTTACCTGATAATGTGCCGCCCAATTGCTCGGCGATTTGCCCAAGTGTCAAATTGAAATCCGATAAATTGAAACTCATAGAGTGTGACCATAAAACTTAGTTTGTAGCCTATTTTTTACCGAGAAGCTTTAACACTTTATCGGTAATATCAATTTTTTTACTGGCATAAGCCACACCGCCGTAAACGACTAAATCATAGCCATCTGCTTCCGATACCGTCTTAACAGCCGCATTAATACGGTCTTGCAGGCTGGCTAGCTCTTCGTTTTTACGCAAGTTAATGTCTTCACGTAGCTCACGTTGCTTGCGCTGAAATTCAATTTTTAGGTTAGAGGCATCACGCTCCTTATTACGGCGCTCTGTTTCAGATAGTGTTACACCTTCTTTATCAAGTGCGGCTTCAATATCACGGATTTGCTTTTGCATACGCTCAAGCTCTTGTGATTTTGGGCTAAATTCACGCTCTAATTTTTTACCACTTTCCGCCGTTTGCGGGGCTTCTTGTAAAATTTTATCCACTTGCACATAACCTACTTTGAGTTCGGCTGCACTTACACTTGTACTTAGACTTGTGGTTAAAGCCAAAAATCCAGCAAAAATAAAGGTTTCTAACTTTTGATTCAATTCAAATCTCCTAACATTTTGAGTTATAAACCCAATTTCTTTCATTTTAATATTTTAAAAAATATTAATTAAAACTGTGAACCTAGTTGGAATTGTAGGGTTTGAGTTTGGTCGCCCTCTTTTTTATTAAGCGCCTTAGCAAACACTAATTTTAGTGGCCCAAATGGTGAGAACCAGCTTATACCAACGCCAGTAGAATAGCGCAAATCACCCAAATTAATGCTTTGGTTATTGGCATACACACTACCAGTATCAACAAATGCACTTAAGCGAAATTGTGATGAGTTTTTAATGAAGGGCACTGGCGTAAAAACCTCGGCATTACCCACAATGCGCGTAGTACCGCCAACAGCAAAATCACTGTTTGTGCCCGGATCGAAATCGCGTGGTCCAATGGCGCCATTATCAAAGCCTCGCACCGAGTTTACACCGCCCACATAAAAGTTTTTAAAGAATGGGTATTCTTTATTGCCGTAAGTATCGGCATAGCCAAGTTCACCATTGAGCATAAACGTAAAAGTCTTAGTGACATCTTTAAACCAAGTATGCTTGTATTCTACTTTGTAGTATTCCAAATCTAATACGGGCAGCGTAACTTCCGCACTTAGTTTTTGTAATACACCTCTATTTGGGAATAACGTGTTGTCGCGTGAATCATGCGTCCAAGCCGCTGCTAACTGCAACGAGTCACTGCTACAACCTTTGGCGTTCCCACAAAAATCCAAGTATTGTTTTGGACTATTGGCAGATAAATCAATCTTGGTAAAGTCACCCGTTAAGCCAAATGAGAAAAAGTCTTTTTCGCTTAATGGCAAGCCAAAGCGCACGCCCGCACCATAAGATTTACTATTATAACTACCAATATTTAAAGAGCCAGTATCTACATCGCGCCTGTAAACGTCAAAGCCGCGGCTAACGCCATCTGGCGTAAAATAGGGATCAGTGTATGAAAGTGAGTAAGTAGTATTGACCTTACCTGTATTCACTTGTGCAGAAACGCGGTTGCCTGTTCCTAAAAAGTTCGGTTGATTAACAGTTATGCCCAACACCACGCCTTCATTACTCGATAAGCCCGCACCAAACTGGATACTACCAGTGGATTTTTCCGTGACATTAATATTCACATCCACTTGATCTGTTGTGCCTGCTACTGCAGGCGTTTCTACGTCAACAGAGTCAAAATATTGCAATCTATCTAAACGCTCTTTAGAACGATTAATTTTGTCACCCGCATACCAAGCAGATTCTAGCTGACGCATTTCACGACGCAACACGTTATCCCGCGTGCGGGTATTGCCTGTTAAATTAATGCGGCGCACATACACGCGTTTTCCAGGGTCAACAAAGAAAGTAAATGCGGCGGTATGTTCTTCTTTGTTAATCTCGGGGATCGCATTAACGTTTGAAAAGGCATAGCCCTCATTGCCTAATCGATCACCAATTGCCTTGCTGGTTTCCGTCACCATTTGGCGATTAAATACATCGCCTTTTGCTATTTTAATCAGCGGTTTAAGCTCTTCTTCTGGCACTTGCAGCTCGCCTGCCAGCTTGACATCACTAATGGTATATTTCTCGCCTTCAGTCACGTTCACTGTAATGTAAATGTCTTGCTTATCGGGTGATATAGATACTTGAGTTGAATCAATCGAAAATTCTAAATAACCTTGATTCATGTAAAACGATTTCAACGTTTCTAAATCGGCAGTGAGTTTTTGCTTAGAATATTGATCATCTTATTTCACCAACTCATCCAGTTGGGTGTCGTAAGCAAAAACTCTGCGCGCAAATCATCGGTAGTATAGGCATTGTTACCAACAATATTGATATCACGAATCTTAGCAACCACACCCTCTTCAATCTCGAAGCGCACAGCAACTCGATTACGCTCCAATGGCGAAACTACAGTTTTAACCGTAGCACCATATTTACCTTGCGCTAAATATTGACGCTTGATTTCCTGTTCAGCACGATCGAGCTGGGATTTGTCGAATATAAGGCCTTCTGAAATGCCGATCTGCTTGAGACCTTCAGTCATTTTGTCAGATGGGAAAGATTTGTTGCCGCTAAAATCAATTTTCGCAATGGCCGAACGCTCTTGTACAGTGACTACCAGTACGTCGCCATCGGCCTCAATACGCACATCTTTAAAAAAGCCCGTGTTGTAAAGTGATTTAATCGCTTGCGTAGCTTTTTCATCCGACATCACATCGCCCGCTTGCACAGGCAAATAGCTAAATATGGTGCCAGCTTCGGTGCGCTGTAAGCCTTCCACACGAATGTCTTTAATGACAAAAGGCTCTAATGCCAGCGCATGCTGGCTGAACAGAGCAACAATGAGTGTTGAAATGTATCGCGTTTTAAACAGATGATGGTTGAACAATTTACTAACCCGCAATTAATCTATTGAAATCGTTAAATAATGCAATCGTCATGAGTAAACCTAATAAAACAAAGCCTATTTTTTGCCCTGCCAGCATCGCTTGCTCTGATACTGGTGACCCCTTTAATATTTCAACCATATAATACATCAAATGGCCACCATCTAACACAGGAATTGGCAAAAGGTTGAGTACGCCAATGCTAATACTGACTAGCGCCAAAAAGCCTAAAAACGTTTTTAAACCTAAATTGGCGCTCTCTCCAGCAAAAGTTGCAATCGTTACAGGTCCGCTAATGCCTTTCAAAGAAACTTGCCCAGTTAACATTTTACCCAACATTTTCAGACTAAATATTGAAGTATCCCAGGTTTTTGCGAGGGCTTTTTGTAAACTTATTAGTGGTGAATAATTCAAGGTTATCAACAAGTTATCCAGCTCATGTTTATCTAGCTTTACGCCTGCGCCCATTCTGCCTATAGTTTGGTTGTTTTCTTTAATGGCTTCAGGTGTTGCGGCAATTCGCACTATTTCTTGTCCGCGTTTAATTTCAAATTGCAATTTTTTATTGGGGCTAAGTTTGATGATATTAACCACCCGCTCCCAATCTTCCGTTACAACATTGTCTATCTGCAAAATTTTGTCATCTGGCATAAAACCCGCTTTTTCTGCGGCACTATTGGGCAATATCTCGCCAATTACCGCAGGAATATTTGGCTTAAATACATCCAAACCGATTTTTTTAAGTATATCAATTTCGGCATCGTTATTTATGCCTTCAAAACTAAGTGTGTGTTGCAACAACTCATTGTTGTTATTAATCGCTTCAATCTCCACCGTTTTGTTTTCGAGTGATTCTTCTAATATTAACCAACGCGCCTCTTGCCATGTAGATACTGGTTTTCCAGCTATTTTTTGAATAACTTCACCCGATTTTAAGCTGGCTTGTGCGGCCAAGCCGTTATCTTCTACCACGCCAATAATCGGGCGCATACCCGTCACGCCCAGCATAAATAAGCCCCAATACAGGATAATCGCCAAAAGTAGATTGGCTACAGGTCCTGCCAACACAATAGCGATGCGCTTCCACACGCTTTGTCGGTTAAACGCACGCTTTAAATCCGCTTCGGATTGCGGCACCGGGTTTTCTTCAGTTTGCTGCTCACGCTCATCAAGCATTTTAACAAAGCCACCCAATGGAATCGCCGCTAGCACAAACTCTGTATTATCTTTGCCGAACGTTTTTTGCCAAAGTGGTTTGCCAAAACCAATTGAAAAGCGCAACACTTTAACATTGCACCAACGCGCCACTTGAAAATGACCGTATTCGTGAATGGTGACCAACAAACCAATCGTGATAATAAATGCAAGTATGGTCATCATGCCGTCATTACTCGCTTGGCATTGCTATTCCTCATGCTTGTGCGGGCAAAGTTTCTCGCGGCTTCATCCACGGCGATAAGCTGCTCTAAGCAGGTAACAGGGGCGGACTCTATGCTATTGAGCGCTTTTTCTATTATCGTGGCAATATCTAAAAAGTGAATTTGGGTGTTTAAGAATGCCGCCACAGCCAGCTCGTTGACCGCATTAAGTATGGCTGGTGCGGTGCCGCCTGCCTCAAGCGCGTTGTAGGCCAATTGTAAGCAAGGAAAGCGCTTAACATCAGGTGCTTCAAACTCCAGCTTAGCGATTTCTAGCAAATTAAGCGATGCGACGCCCGATTCAATGCGCTTAGGATAACCCAGCGCATAGGCAATCGGCGTGCGCATATCGGGGTTGCCAAGCTGCGCTAAAATACTGCCGTCAATATATTCCACCATGGAATGAATAATGCTTTGCGGATGCACAACCACTTCAATTTGACTTGGTTTCGCATTAAATAACCAATGCGCTTCAATCACCTCTAGCCCTTTATTCATCAAGGTTGCAGAATCGATGGTGATTTTTGCGCCCATTACCCAATTGGGGTGTTTTAGTGCCAACTCTGGCGTGACGCTTTCTAATTGCTCTTGCGAGTATTTTCTAAACGGTCCGCCAGAAGCGGTGAGAATGATTTTTTTAATACCAACTTTATCAATATCGCTAGCGGCCAAGTAATTAGAGCCTGCTGGCGGCATTACCTGAAAAATAGCATTGTGCTCGCTGTCAATCGGCAGCAAAGTTGCACCACCTTTTTTGACGGCATCCATAAACAAACTGCCCGCCATCACCAGCGTTTCTTTGTTGGCAAGTAGAATACGTTTACCTGCACGCGCCGCCGCCATGGCAGGTCTAAGACCCGCCGCACCAACAATAGCTGCCATCACAATATCGACTTGCGTGTCGCTAGAAACCTGCTCTAAACCCACCATACCAGAGATGACTTCCGTTTTACACTGGTGCGATTTAAGCTTTGAGCGTAAATCAACGGCGGCTTTCTCGTTTAATAGCACCGCGATTTCAGGTTTAAATTGAAGGCATTGCTTGAATAATGAATCCACATTGGAATTAGCCGCAAGTGCAAACACCTTGTATTCATTAGCATGGCGAACAACCACATCTAAAGTTTGCAAGCCAATAGTACCTGTGCTGCCTAAAATAGTGACGTTTTGCACTTTATTTTCATCCTCAGGGTTCTACCCTAGCTGCCTGCACTTAATAAGTTGTAAACATAAATCATTAAAATCGCAATCGGCAAGCTAGGAATAATGCCGTCAATACGATCTAAAATGCCGCCATGGCCAGGCAACAAATCTCCGCTATCTTTAATATTGGCTTGGCGTTTCATCATCGATTCAAACAAATCACCAATTACGCCTAAAATAGTCACGCTCCAAAGCAGTGGAAATAGTGCGGCATTATAAAAATCAAATCCACACAATAAAATAGCTGCAAACAAGGTGGCGCCTAGTAATGCGCCCAAAACGCCTTCCCATGTTTTGCCTGGGCTAATATTAGGCGCAAGCTTGTGCTTGCCAAAGTTTTTACCTGCAAAATAGGCTGCACTGTCCGCAACCCAAATCGTTGCTAGTAGCGCTAGCAGCAGCCATGGGTCTGCACTTTTAGCACATATTAGCGCTAGCCAAAGCGGTACTATTAATACTAAGCCAAGTATAGCCATCACCCATTTATTGCTAATAACACACCTTGTTTTAAGCCAAAATGGCACGATTAATATCCAGAATATTGCCGTAACAAAAAATATTAACAAAGACTTGAAAAAGAACACATGAAAACCGATTTTTTCAATCAAAGGCACTACTATCAAGCCCGCCATTGTAGCGATAACTAAGTAAATATTACGCTGTGTTGGTGAGAGCTTAATCATGCTCGTCCACTCATGCAAGGCCATTAACGAGAGTACCAGCATTGCCAGCGCCCAGTAAGTATTAGACAGCATAAACAGTGCAGGAATAAAGCCAGCAATTAATACTAGTGCGGTGATGATGCGAGTCTTAAGCATGAAAAAAGTTAAGCATAATAGTTATTTGTGAGAAAGTTGCTCGCCAGATAATTGTTCACTAGTGCGCCCGAAGCGGCGCTCGCGTTGTTGGTAAGAACTGATGGCCGTTTGAAAAGCCTCAGCATCAAAATCTGGCCAAAGCGTATCGGTAAAATAAAATTCAGTATAAGCCAATTGCCAAAGTAGAAAATTACTCACACGCTTTTCACCACCCGTACGAATAAATAAATCAGGCTCGGCGGCATAGTGCATAGCAAGATGTGGCGTTAAATCGTCTTCACTATAAGGTTCAGCCTTATCACGGTTTTTAGCAATCATTGTATTGGTTGCTTGCAAAATATCCCAACGGCCACCGTAATTAGCGGCAATCGTTAGCGTTAAGCCTGTGTTATTTGAGGTCAGTTCTTCAGATGCTTCTATTTGCTTTACAAGCTCGGGGCTAAAACGGCTGCGGTCACCAATAAGTATCAATCGTATATTGTTTTCATGCAGCTTAGTGACTTCACGCTTTAATGCATCCATAAATAAGCCCATTAAAAAGGAGACTTCATCATCAGGGCGGCGCCAATTTTCGCTGCTAAAGGCAAATAGTGTGAGGAATTTTACATTGAGTTTTGCGCACTGCTTGACTAAATCACGCACTGTTTCTACGCCACGCTTATGGCCAGAAACGCGTGGTAGGAAGCGCTTTCTAGCCCAGCGTCCATTGCCATCCATAATCACTGCAATGTGATTTGGAATCTCCACCGAGGTAGGAATTGTTTGTGTAGAGCTAGTAAATAAACCCAATTAATAACCTTTTAAAATCATACTGCCATTAAATCAGCTTCTTTGACTTGAAGCAGTCTATCGACTTCAATCACGGCTTTGTCAGTCATTTTTTGCACATCATCTTGGGCACGACGCTCGTCATCTTCACTAATTTCTTTGTCTTTGAGCAGTTTTTTAAGCGTATCGTTAGCATCACGGCGCACATTACGAATAGCAACTTTTGCGCCCTCGGCCTCAACACGCACTATTTTGGTTAAATCACGGCGGCGTTCTTCTGTCAGCATAGGCATTGGCACGCGAATTAAGTCGCCATTGGTAGCGGGGTTTAAGCCTAAATCGCAATCACGGATGGCTTTTTCTACCTTGCCAATCATATTTTTTTCGTATGGCTGTACATTGATCGTGCGCGAATCGCCTAAATTCACGTTCGCCACTTGGTTGACTGCCACCATTGACCCATAATATTCCACCATAACATGGTCTAGCAGGCCAATATGGGCGCGGCCAGTACGCACTTTTGCCAAATCATTTTTAAGTGATTCTAACGATTTTTGCATTTTTTGATCTGCAGTTTTTTTTAAGTCTTCTAACATTACTTTCCCCTACTATTTTTAGTCACTACTTTTCTTAGATTACTACCCGACTACCTTCTTTTTCGCCCATGATGACGCGTTTTAGTGCGCCAGGTTTAAAAATATTAAACACTGCGATAGGTAATTTTTGATCACGGCAAAGTGTAAAAGCGGTTGCATCCATCACTTGTAGTTTTTTGGCTATCGCCTCATCAAATGATACCGTTTCGTACAGCGTGGCTTTGCTGTCTTTTTTTGGATCTGCGCTGTAGATACCATCTACTTTAGTGGCTTTGAGCACGATTTCCGCATTAATCTCCGCACCGCGCAAGGCAGCTGCGGTATCAGTGGTAAAAAATGGATTGCCCGTGCCAGCACCAAAAATCACCACACGGCCTTTTTCGAGTGCGCGTAAGGCTTTGGCACGCACGTATGATTCCACAAACTCTATACCCAGCGCACTTTGTACACGCGCCTCGACACCAATATGGCGCATTGCATCTTGCAGCGCCAGCGCATTCATTACCGTTGCCAGCATACCCATATAATCGGCTGTGGCGCGATCCATACCCTCTGCCGCAGGCGCTACCCCACGAAAGATATTGCCACCACCAATCACAATCGCCACTTCCACGCCCAAATCGACAATTTCTTTCACCTGCAAGACGATATTGCTAATGGTATCGCGGTTAATGCCATAGGCGTCGTCGCCCATTAATGCCTCGCCAGAGAGTTTAAGTAAAATGCGTTTGTAGGCAGGTTTAACCATGTTTTACCTTGATATTTAAGTTTGCTTATTTAATCACAAACTAGGCGGTTTTGCTCGGTTTTTAAGCCAAATTATAGAAGTCTTGGCGAAAAAAAAGTGGACTCAATGTCCACTTTTTATTTTACAGCAGGTTTTTTATACCTTGGCAGCCGCAGCTACTTCAGCAGCATAATCCACCACGGCTTTTTCAATACCCTCACCCACGGTAAACATGGTGAATGAAGCTACTGAGGCGTTTTTAGATTTCAATAAAGATTCAATGGTAAATTTATCATCTTTAACAAATACTTGGCTGAGCAAAGTCACTTCTTTTAAGAACTTTTGCACGGTGCCATCGGCAATTTTTTCTAACATCGCTTCTGGTTTGCCTGCTTCTTTGGCTTTTTCAATCGCTACGCGACGTTCCGTATCAATTAAATCTTGTGAAATGCCGCTAGCATCTAGAGACTTAGGCTTAGCCGCTGCAATGTGCATGGCAATATCTTTAGCGAGCGTGTCGTCGCCGCCTACCAAATCGACCAGCACACCGATTTTACTGCCATGTACATAACTGGCCAGTTTTCCTTGCACCGCTGGGCGTACAAAGCGGCGTGGCGTAATGTTCTCGCCAATTTTTCCAACCAACTGTGCGCGGGTTTCTTCAACCGTAGCTTCACGCATAGGTAGCGCATTCACGGCTGTAATATCTGCCGCGTTACTGGCAGCAACAATGCCAGCCAATTCGTTTACAAATTTTAAAAAGTCTTCATTTTTTGCGCAAAAGTCAGTTTCAGAGTTCACTTCGATCATCGCGCCAGATTTACCATCGGCGCTAATCGAAATACCCACTGTACCTTCCGCAGCCACACGGCCTGCAGCTTTACTGGCTTTGTTGCCAAAACGTACACGTAAAATTTCTTCTCCGCGCGTCATGTCGCCTTCGGCTTCGGTGAGTGCTTTTTTGCAATCCATCATTGGTGCGTCGGTACGATCGCGTAATTCTTTTACCATACTTGCAGTAATTTCAGCCATGTCTTTAGCTCCTAAACTTAATATAATTGAATTCTGAAAATAGAAAAAGGGGCTGCTCGCCCCTTTTTACTTAAATGAATTACTCAGCTGCAACTTCAGCTGGCGCTTCTGCTACTATTTCTTCTTTAGCAGATTTGACCAATTCAGTGAGCGCGTTGGCGCGGCCATCTAACACCGCATCAGCGATACCACGTGCATACAAACGAATTGCACGGCTAGAGTCATCATTACCTGGAATCACATAAGCTACGCCGTCTGGTGAGTTATTCGTATCCACAATACCAATTACTGGAATGCCTAGTTTAGCCGCTTCAGTAATCGCTCCGCTTTCATGGCCAACGTCAACAATGAAAATGGCATCTGGCAAGCCGCCCATCTCTTTAATGCCGCCAATAGAACGTTCTAATTTTTCAATCTCACGTTTGTAACCTAGCGCTTCTTTTTTGCCGAATTTTTCTAAACTTCCATCTAATAGCATTGCATCAAAATCGTGTAAACGTTTGATTGATTGTTTTACCGTTTTAAAGTTAGTGAGCATACCGCCCAACCAACGATGGTTGACATAAGCACAACCCGCACGCACGGCTTCTTCTTTCATAATATCGCGCGCTTGACGCTTTGTGCCTACAAATAAGATACGGCCCTTGTTAGCCGCCAATGTGCGCGTGTATTTAAGCGCATCTTCAAATAATGGCAAGGTTTTTTCAAGGTTTACAATATGGATTTTGTTACGATCACCGAAAATGTACTCAGCCATTTTCGGGTTCCAATAACGGGTTTGGTGGCCAAAGTGAACACCGGCCTCAAGCATTTGACGCATAGTAACTGACATTGTATTACTCCATGTAAGGGTTAACATTACATTCATCCACAATATTTGAACCTTGTTCAAACACCCTGTACGGGATGATGCATTGATTTTACTTAATTAACCTGATTGCTAATTATGAGGCGCGATTATAACTAAATTAATGTTTATATTCAATGAAACTTTCTAAACAATCTACAAATAAACTTGCTTAGATTTAAATGCATATTTTTAAATTAGCTTAAAACTGGCTTCACTTTTTATATGTTCTACAAGCCGCATGGCTGCTGTATTCTAGAACGCTATTTTAAATATTTTTAACGCATTTAAATAGCAATTCAAAAAATATTTAAACTATCGCATTTTTATGCTATTGTAAGTTAAATGCTAAAAAGGCTGACGCTCAATTTTGTTTTAGTTTTGTTGTTTGCCTTTGCGCAAATAGGCGCGGTAACGCACGAAATTAGTCACTTCAGCCAGCACAAACAAAACCAGCAAGATAAGAATACCCACGGTGAACAGTGTAAGCAGTGTATAAGTTATGCTGAAGTGGCTGGCGGATTGGTAGGCAAAAGTTTTGCTTTACCTGCCATTAACGCCCACTTTGTCGCCAGCACACACTACAATCTAAGCAGCCAGCCTGCCCTCAATGCCTCTTACTCCGCCCGTGCCCCGCCTCTAAACACTTAAATACAAATGTTGCAGCAATTACTTGCTGGCTGCGCTCTGTTTATTTAAGATTTTTTAGGAATTTACCATGTATCGTACACGCCCAACACAGGTGCGCGCATTTTTTGCGCTTAAGCCACTATTTTTTGCATTTTCTAGTTTATTGATTCACAACACATACGCACAGGAGCCCACTAAGATTGACTTAGCGCCAGTTGCCGTCACGGGCAACCCTTTAGGCGTAGGCTCAGATGAGCTTGTAGTACCTGTAACAGTATTAAACGGTCGAGAGTTAAGCCTGCGCCGAGCAGGCACATTAGGTGAAACACTGAATGGTATTCCTGGTGTAACCGCTACTCAATTTGGGCCAAATGCGTCGCGCCCTGTTATTCGCGGGTTGGATGCTGAGCGCGTTAAAATCATGCAAAACGGCGTGGGTATTTTAGATGCATCAAGTTTAAGTTTTGATCATGCGGTAGGCATAGACCCACTCATTATTGAGCAAATTGATGTGGTACGTGGCCCTGCTGCTCTGTTGTACGGCGGTAGCGCCGTAGGTGGCGTGGTCAATGCGATTGATCACCGAATTCCGACCGAAAAAGTGGACGGTATTTTAGGCCGTGCAGAAGCACGCTTTGGCGGCGCAGAAAATCAACGTAACGGCGCAGCAGTGGTTGATGTAGGCAACGGCCAATTTGCGATCCATGCTGATGCATACAAACGTAAAACAGATGATTTAGATATTCCTGGTTTTGCAGTTTCGCGCCGAAAAAATAATGCTGACGGCACACCGCGACAAAATCGCGGCAAGCTAGTTAATAGTAGCTCAGAAGGTGATGGTGGTGCGATTGGTGCATCACTTACTTTTGATAAGGGCTATATCGGCGCATCGTATTCCACCCTCAACAACAACTATGGCACCGTGGCAGAGGAAGCTGTGCGTATAGACATGAAAAGTGACCGTTGGGATGTAGCGACTGAATTTAAAGACTTAGGTTCCGTTATAAATCGCGTGAAATTTCGCATGGCGCACACAGATTACCTCCATAAAGAGCTTGAAAGCGGGATGGTTGGCACCATTTTTAAAAACCGTGGTTTAGAAGGCAGCTTTGAGGCGGGCCATACACCTATCAGCACCCCAATTGGTAACATTAGTGGCGTTACTGGTATACAGTTTGATAACACCACTTTTTCTGCGCTGGGCGCAGAAGCGTTTGTGCCAAGTGTTAACACCCAAAGCAAAGCACTTTATCTTTATGAAGAATTACCAATTGATGCACATAAAATCACTTTTGGGGCACGCTTAGGCCACACTTCAGTCGATTCTAGTTCGGATGCAAAATTTGGCGCAGGCCAAAATAACCGCTTTAACACTGAAAATTTAGCCTTAGGCGGGTTGTATAGTATTAACAATAATTGGTCGCTAACCAGTAACTTATCGCACAATGAGCGCGCACCTAGCTATTTTGAGTTATACGCCAACGGTGCACACTTAGCCACAGGCCAGTTTGAAGTGGGTAATAGCCGCTTTAGCAAAGAGCGCTCTAATGGCATTGATGCGCAAATACGCTGGAAAGAAGGCAAAGATTCATTCAGCATCGGCACTTATTACACGCGTTTTAGTAATTTTATTAGCACGTTTAACACGATTAACACGCGCGGCTTTGATGGCGAGTTAAACCCCACAGATGCGGATGGCGACGGCGTAGCAGATGTTTCAGGTGAAGGTATTTTGCCTGAAGCACAGTTTTTAGCGGTGCCAGCTATATTTAAAGGGTTAGAGGCTGAAGGTAAATTTAACATTGCTGACAACCTTAACTTAAACCTACGTGGTGATTATGTGCATGCCACTAATATGCGTACTGGTGATTACTTACCGCGCATTTCGCCGCTACGTTTAGGTGCTGGTTTACAGTATCAAATAGGCAGCTTTAATGCCCGTTTAGATGCTTTGCATGCTTTTAAGCAAAATCGCACCGCAGATAAGGAACTCGTAACCGATGGCTACACAGATGTAAGTGCGCTTGTAGCCTACAAATTGCCTGTTAAGCTGAATATTGAATTGTTTGCTAAAGCCAATAATTTGCTCAACCAAGAAATTCGAGAGCATGCATCAATTTTAAAAGATATTTCACCTGCGGGCGAACGGTCGCTATTAATTGGCGTGCGCGCAGATTTTTAATTATTGTGCTCAATATGCGCTAAACAGCAAGCTGCTGGCATGCTAAAATAATACCAATTATTTACATGCAAGCACCTTACATGGCCATTACCATCAACAACGCCGACGACATCGCCAAAATGCGCATTGCAGGCAGACTAGCCTCTGAAGTGCTTGATTATATTACACCTTTTGTGGTGCATGGCGTGACTACAGAAAAACTAGATCAGCTTTGTCACGATTATATTGTGAACGTGCAAAAAGCGATTCCAGCACCCTTAAACTACGCGCCAGATGGCCATACGCCCTACCCTAAGTCGATATGTACGTCGGTGAATCATGTGATTTGCCACGGTGTACCAGGCGATAAAGTGCTGAAAAATGGCGACACAGTGAATATTGATATTACCGTGATTAAAGACGGTTATCACGGTGATACTTCGCGCATGTTTCATGTCGGCGAAACCTCGATTCAAGCCAAACGTTTAAGTGATCTAACCTATAAGGCCATGTGGCTGGGCATTCAGCAAGTGAAGCCAGACGCCACCTTAGGCGATATTGGTTATGCGATTCAAAGTTTTGCCGAGAAAAATGGTTTCAGCGTGGTGCGCGAGTTTTGCGGCCACGGCATTGGCAAGGTGTTTCATACCGAGCCGCAAGTACTACATTATGGTCGCCCAGGCCATGGTTTAAAGTTAAAAGCAGGCATGATTTTTACCATAGAACCTATGATTAATGCGGGTAAGCGCGACATTAAGCAACTACCCGACGGCTGGACTATCGTCACCAAAGACCGTAGTTTATCCGCGCAGTGGGAGCATACCATTCTAGTCACGGAAACTGGCTTCGAAGTGATGACGCTATCGGCTGGCTCGCCTGCCGTGCCTCAGTTAAGCTAGTTTAATAGGTTACAATTAAGTGACCATTCAAACTTGGCGCAGTGATTTAAAAACTCGGCAAAAAGCGCTTGAAACCAGCTTTTTTCAGCATAAAAACACCGCACAGCTCCTCAAAAAACAATCCTTACTCATTGATGAACTTTTAAAAGAGGTATGGCTGCAAGCCAATATCCACGAGGGGGTCGCCTTAATTGCCGTAGGCGGTTATGGGCGCAGGGAACTGTTTCCGTACTCTGATATTGATTTGCTGATTCTGCTGCCAGATCAGCATGACTACGTTTTGAACGAGCAGATTGAAGGTCTCATTGGGCAGCTGTGGGATGTCGGCCTGAACGTAGGCCATAGCGTACGCACGCTAGATGAGTGCGTTGCCGAGGCCGCACAAGATGTAACCGTACAAACTAACCTGCTTGAATCCCGCTTACTTACTGGCGATGCGACGTATTACAAAAAATTTACTCAGACCATGCAGGCTCTAATGCGACCTGAGCAGTTTTTTGCGGCTAAATTTAAAGAACAAGATAATCGTCACGCCAAATTTAACGATACTGCCTATAGCTTAGAACCGAATATCAAGGAAAGCCCTGGTGGCTTGCGAGATTTGCACATGATATTGTGGCTGGCACGCAGCCAGCACTTAGGCGAAAACTGGGCTGAACTCGCAAAAAACAATATTATTAGCGCTACCGAATTACGCCAAATTAAACTGCACGAGCGCAATTTGCAAACATTACGCATTCGCTTACATTATTTAGCCAAACGCCGTGAAGATAGGCTGTTGTTTGATTTTCAAAACGAGCTGGCAGAGAACTTAGGCTTACTCAACACTGCACAAAAGCGCGCCAGCGAGCAACTCATGCAAAGCTATTATAGAAGCGTAAAATTTATTATTTTAATCAATGAGATAACACTAAAAACTTTAGAGTTTACATTAAGTAAAACTGCACCCATCATCACCCCAATTAACGCACGCTTTGAGGCGCGAAATGGCTTACTAGAAACTAAATCTGCACAACTTTTGCAGCGACAACCTAGCGCGATTCTGGAGTGTTTTTTGTTGTTGCAACTGCACCCAGAGCTCAATGGTATGGGTGCGAATTTACTGCGCGAATTGCAACGGGTGAAAAAAATGGTGAACGCAGACTTTCGCGATTCTACTGAGAATAAACAACTGTTTTTATCGATTATATCGCAGCAAAACGGCGTGAACCATAGCTTGCGCCGCATGAATAATTACGGCATTTTGGGGCAATATATACCAGCTTTCGGCAATATTGTCGGGCAAATGCAGCATGATTTATTCCATGTTTATACCGTGGATGAGCATATTTTAAACGTGCTGGCCAATTTGCGGCGCTTTGCAAAACCTGAGTTAAAGCATGAGTTCCCACTTTGCAGCCAATTGTTCGCATCCTTCGATAAGCCGCATCTACTCTATCTTGCAGCGCTCTTCCACGATATTGCTAAAGGCCGTGGCGGTGACCATTCCACGCTTGGCACACTAGATGCAAAGCGGTTTTGCAGGCGACACAATTTGCCTAAAGAAGATACGTATTTAGTCGCTTGGCTGGTAGAAGCACATCTCAAAATGTCTAGCACGGCACAAAAATCTGATTTGTCTGATCCTCATGTTATTGAACAATTCGCAAAGTTTGTAAAAACAGAAAAATGCCTGACAGCCCTGTATTTATTGACTGTAGCCGATATTCGCGGCACTAGCCCTATAGTATGGAACGCATGGAAAGCGCGTTTGCTAGAAAGCTTATTCTATGCGACCAAGCGCGCGCTCAATGATGAAACGTTTAGCGTGCAGCAAGCAATTGAAACTAGGCAGCAAGAAGCTAGGCTCAAGCTCGATAAATACGGGCTGCAATCGCAATCCTATCAAGCATTGTGGGATAACGTGGGTGCTGGCTATTTTGTGCGCTTTGAACCAGATGAAATTGCTTGGCAAAGCCGCTTACTCACGCCACATGTAAATAGCCCCAAGCCCATTGTGCGAGCGCGTTTAAGCCCAAGTGGCGATGGTATTCAAGTCATGATATACACGCACGATCAAGACGATTTATTTGCGCGAATATGTAACTTTTTTGACCGCATGGCCTATAACATCGTGCAAGCCAAAATTTACACTACCAATCATAGCTATGCATTGAATAGTTTTATTGTTTTAGATCAATCAGGTAAGTCAGTGAGTTATAGTGGATTATTAAAATTTATTGAGGCCGAATTGACAGCAAAATTACTCGCTACCTCACCACTAGAGACACCACTAGAAGGCCGTATTAGCCGCCAAGTGAAGCACATGCCATTTGCCACACAAATTAATATTCAAAAAGAACCACAAGGCATTAATCACACATTAGAAATTGTCGCTGGCGATCGCCCTGGCCTGCTTGCCAGAGTGGCGTTTATTTTTTTGCAACACGGCGTAGATTTGCATAATGCAAAAATTAATACGCTGGGCAACCGTGCAGAGGATAGTTTTTTGATTTCCGCAAAGCACGGCGAAGCGCTTCTTACAACTCAAATAGATTTTTTAGTGCATGATCTAACGATTTTGTAACTGAAATTTCTTTCAGCTTAGACTTTAATGCGGGTCATAGCTAATCACTGGAAGTCGCAAACTAAAACAGGTATCTTTGCCAATATCGCTTTCTACCTCGGCAAAGCCATGATGTTTTTCTGCAACTGTTTGCACAAAATATAAACCCAACCCCGTGCCTTCTGCTGCTGATTCGTTAGAGCTAACTCGGCTAAAGCGTTTAAATAAAAATAATTGCTTATCTATAGGGATGCCAGCCCCAGTATTAATCACGCTCATCACAGCTTGTTGATTTGAAAAAGTTAGCCTGATTTTTACAGTGGAATCTACAGGTGAAAATTTAACTGCGTTTAATATCAAATTGAGCACGGCTCTTTGCAACAAACCAAAATTACCTTGCACCCAAACCATCCCATTTAAGATATCTCTTTCGAGTGTGATGTTTTTCTTTAAAGCACTCTCATAACCATCGTCAACCGCCTGGTGCGTTAAGCTGGCGTAGTCTATTTCTTTAAAGTTTGCGCTATCAATCATCTCCGCACGTGATGCCTGTAAAAAGTCTTCTGCTAAAGCTAGCGCTTGAGACAAAGAGTCATGTAAGCGATGCTCTGGATGATGGCTCTCTTCTAGAATCATCATGGCGTTAGCTATTGGCGCACGCAGGTCATGTGAAACAAAGGCCAGCATTTCTTTACGGTTATTCTGTAAGAATCTTAACTGTTGACTGGCAGCACGGACTTGTTCAATGCGCGCATCAAAACTGTCATAGTTTTTCGCTTTTTTAGTCCTTGGCAAATCAATTAAATTCTCTTTTAAGTAGCTTAATTCGTAATCTAAGTACTTGCGTGTCGCGTCTAATTTGCGCCAGCTCCATATTGGATAAGACAATAAAATTGCACTAAGCGCCGCAGATGGTGGAATCCAGAAACCCGCTAGTTGAGGCATGATTACCGTAATTAAACTAATTGCTGCAAAAGAAAATAAGGTGAAAAGTAGCCCTAAAAGTGCAGTGCCGCCAACTAATACAATTTTATTTCTGAATAAATCTTTAGGATACTCACCATTAATCACTTGCACATAAGAAATAGTTGGAAAGTGCCCAGCAGCACCTAAAAAGTTAATTCTGCGTTGATCTTTTCGTATCAAGGAAATCACATTTGCATCTTTTGCATCGCGATCTGCATCTGAAAAATTATTTTTTGATGGTTGGTGTTGTGCTACATTCAAAATGGCCTGTGCAAAGTGTTGCCAAACAGGCGCGCCAATGCCCTCAAATAGATAAATACTGCGAGCTATACCATCCTCATCCAGCACTACATGCACGCGGCCTAAATCTGCCGCACTCTCAGCGTAAATGGGTAAAGGCAGAGACTCTATTACTTGCCCGTTGGTGCGCGTTGATTCAATCAGCACGGGCAACACCACATTCTTGGCTTGGCGAATGGCGTCAGAAAGAATTCTGTCGGCATCCTTGTCTTTCAAATCGGGCTCCGAAAAAATAATATCTAAGCCAACGACCAATCCGCAATAAGCTATCTTCATCAACCGCCACAATAACAACATCGGCTGGAACGGGCTGGCGCTGTAGCTTTTGCCCAAGATCATAGAGCAAATTATCTACCCTAGAAAACACACCAGAGGCCTGAATTAAAACTGTGATTACCAGCAATATTAATGCGGTTGATATGTAGTCATTAAAGCCAATTTTTTTTCAAGGGCGACTTTGGGCGTTAAGGAGGTGAAGCATTAAATTCATGTACCGCATCTGGCCCTGCAACACCATCAGCATCAACCAAGCGCAATAACAGTTTTTGCTTGCCGTATTCTCTTAGCAAGAAATCAAACTCGCCGTTAAGCCCAGTCGCCCGCCATACATTGGCTTGCTTATTCACCTCATTTTGTAATACTGCTTCGTAAACAAGTCCTTCTGGTGGATTTATTGTGCGCACATACACTCTATTTCGTAAAACTTTAACCTTTAGTTGGCTAATGTCTGGCATATTTGGTTTGGCTTTGTAGGTAAAACTGCTAGCCGCCGTGTATGGCTCTTGATCTTGAACTTTATCTGTCGCACTATCAATACTTGCCAAACGCCAAAAATATTGGCCTGGCTCAAGATTCCTTTCTATTTTATAGGCAGTGTTAGGCACACGCCGACTATTTAACAATTGTTTGAAATCGACATCCCTAGCCAGTTCCAGCAAGTACTCATTGGCTCGTTCAATTCTTGTCCAAGTCAACTCTGGGTTGGCCTCTCTAACGGTGGCCGCCTGTGCTGGCGCCACCACCTTTGGCGCAAATGGCCGTGCATTTAAGTTAAATTCATGTGTGGCATCATAGCCTTCTAAGCCTTGCTTATCTTTAGCCCTAACTTTTAAATAATATTTACCGTCTGGTAAATCACTAAAACTTAAGTTTGAATCTTGGCTAAGCTGTTCATCCAAAATGGTATTAAATTGCGGCTCGTTAGAAACCTTACCCAATCAAGCTACAGCGCCATCTTGCGCAGACATGTTAAACACTACAGGCACAGCCTCTAGTTTGATAGGTAAATTGCCTGTGGCTGGCGCAGGCAACAATAATACAGGTGGCAAAGGCGCATTGCCGCCTTCCGATAGGCTACCAAAGCCTTTATCCACGGCTACTTCTTGCCCTGCGGCCATCAATGCTACTTTGCCCTCTAAGGTTTCTTGCTTAATAGAAACCACATCAGCAGAAATACGAAATTTTGTGCCGCGCACCGCTGCTACCGCAGTTGGCGTAATAATCTGCATTTGATTGCTTTGCAGACGCGCAGGGTTAGCTTCGGTTTCTACTTTACCTTGTTGCAAACGCAATTTGGTATCCACCATGCCACCACCACTATACATACTCAACGTGTCTAATTTCATGGTAGATTTTGGTTGCATGCTGACAATGGAACCATCAGCAAACTTAATATTAAGCTTACTATTTTCGCCCGTAATAAGCTCTGTACCTGCCCTAAGTTGCTGGCCTGCTGCAACAGGCTGTGCACTTTTATCTGCCTTTAAAATGCCCGCTTGGCCTGATACCATGACAATTTCTGCAGGTGCAGGTAATTGTTTAACCAAACTAAGCGGTACACGCAAAATTTTCCCAAGTTGCATGTGCCGTGGGTTTTTAATGTGATTAAGTTTTTGTAACACTAGCCAATTATCTGGATTGATTAAGTGCTGCTTGCCAAAACGAATTAAATTATCGCCTGGACGCACGCTATAGCGCCATTCTGGCGCATTTTCTTTAAATAAAACTTCTGCTGCGAATGTATGGTGATTGATTTGCTGCACTGAAAATGCAAAAAACAGTAAAATCTTTACTGTTTTAAAAGAAGGCTTAATCATGTAAAAACTGGATTTATTCATTTATTTTCTAGAAACAATTCACAATATATTTAAAAAAGATTATTGTAATTTTTCTAAACGATAGCCTTGATGATAAACCGAGATTAAGCGCCAGCCGTGCTGTGGCAGCAAACTAAGCTTACCACGAAGATGGCTCACATGCACATCGATAGTACGTGTGTCGATATCTGGTGATGTGCCCCATACCACTTTGATCAAATGTGTTCTAGATAACAAAGTTCCCACTTGGGCAAAAAAGTATAAAGCCAGCTCAGTTTCTTTTTCTGTCAGCTTTACTGGCACATCATTAATTGCAAATTTTCTTTTTTCGAAATCTACCGTCAAGTTGCCATAGCTAATTACAGGCTCTTGATTTTCATTCGCATGATTGCGACGATAAAGCGCGTT
>JANLWF010000139.1:0-1619 GCA_031364385.1 Methylotenera sp. | reverse complement strand
CAAAACGGCTACCGTAATTATACAGTAGCCGTTTAAGTTATCGCATCAACAATTAGTTTGGCTAATGGCCAATAGCGTTAAATACTAGTTCAACCAATTTTAGTTCAACCATGGCGTTTCGCCGCCACCTGTATATTGTGTGCGTAACCAGCCAATGATTTTTAATATGGTATCAGTATCTACGCCGTCACCTGAATGTCCAGGAAGTTGATTATGCCATGTGAGCATGCTACCGCGAGCGGTTGCACCTTTACCATTTGTGCCACCAGCGATTGTCTCAAACAAGCCTTTATCGCTAGTGTGTTTTGTATACTCCCATTGCGCATCAATAATGCTAGGACCCATTAATCCATTAGCATTGCCACCATGACAGCCACTGCAACCATTGTAAGCATAGGCTTTTTTGCCAGCTTTTGCTGCTTCAGCATCCTTGGCGTAAAGCTTTGTGTATGGATTAATGCAAGTTGCTAGAAACTCTTTTGCTTCTGGTGTATCTGTAGCTACCGTTTTAATCACTAATGGACTATTATCTTTTGTAGAAACTAGGCTACACGACCCAGAAGATGCGCTAGATACTGTAGCACTAGCGCCCGAAGCAGGCTTGCCTGTCGCATTATCTGCTTTATTACAAGCGCTAAGTGCAGATAACGTTAATACCAAAATTAAACTCAATTTCCAATGTTTCATTTATTTCTCCAAATCCAACTAATATAGTTTAAATTAACAAAAAAACGGCTACTGTAATTATACAGCAGCCGCTTAATTGTTACTATTTTGTGGGTTAAAAACTTATTTTAACCAAGTTTTTTCGCCGTCACCCGTGTATTTGGTACGAATAAAAGCAACTGCTTTAAGAATTTGGTCTGTTGTTAAGCCGTCACCAGTATGACCTTCCAATTGGTTATGCCAAACAAACATCACGCCGCCTGAAGTGCCTGGGGTACCGCCTGCAATGCTTTCAAACATACCTTTGTCGGTAGCGTTTTTAGCATAGACCCATTTTTGATCATACGCACCTTGACCACCATTACTATTTTTACTGAGCGATGGCGCCATAATGCCTTCTAATTTACCGCCATGGCAACCAGTACAGTTATTGTAGTTATATTCTCTCTGACCTTTTTTAGCGGCTTCTGCATCTGCCATGTATATTTTTGTATATGGATTTACACAAGTTTCTAAAAATTGTTTTGCTTCTGGTGTGTCAGTATCTACAGCTTTAATTGCTAGAGGCGAACCGTCTTTTGTAGAAACTAATTTACACGCAGCATTTGCTTGAAATGATAGTGTAAGACCTGCTATTGTCAACATAGTAGCCACTAAAGTTGACTTGATTGCTTTATTGCCAAACATATATTCTCCTAATCTATTTATACAATGTGAGCAACGTCTTACATGCAGCTGCATCTCGAACGTTTGCTAATTTAACGAACATCTATCTACTTGGTTGACACTAATATGTCACAAAATAAGAAATGATATTCTACTCGGATTTTGGCACCACTGCACCACGAGATTGGTCTGTTCTTTCGTGCGTTAATTTCACGATGCTATCATCTGCAATAACAGGCACATGAGGCACGCCGTACTCGTCTAAGATTTTATCAATCTTATCTTTA
>JANLWF010000070.1:0-8352 GCA_031364385.1 Methylotenera sp. | reverse complement strand
CAAGATTAAGTTTATAAATAATATCAAATGTTTGGTTTTTTGGCCAAGCTGACACGAAAAATGAGCGAAGACAGTATGTGTTATACGGCGAGCAAAGTTTGACAAAGTCAGGTTGGCTAAAAATAAACATTCTGGCAGCTTGCTGGCCCCTTAGCTCATGCTTGGTTAGAGCAGCGGACTTTTAATCCGAAATTCTAACTAGGAGCATTAGCTAAGACCGAGTAAAATAAAGGCTTATAGCGCAGTTTAGTAAGAAAAGAAAAATTAATAAGCGTAAGCAGCTTTTACGTGATAAATAAAAAGTTTAAGGCCCCTTAGCTCATGCTTGGTTAGAGCAGCGGACTCATATGTAGATGTGCCATATACTTGGAAACTGTATATGGGATGGTGTCAAATTCGGTGAAACCTGACGGCAGCAATGCACAAGGCAATGCCGAGCTAAGCTTCAAATAGAAATGTTTGTTGAAAGTGTAGAGACTAGACGGCACCCACCTAAAGCAATCGTCATGATTGTTATGGTGAAGGCATAGTCCAGGGAGGCGGGAAACCGTCACAAACCAGAATCCGTTGGTACTGTGTTCGACTCACAGAGGGGCCACCATTTAAGACGACTTAGGGAGAAATCTCTAGGTCGTTTTTTGCGTTGAGCTGCGCATTGAAAATCCGCGTGTCGCAGGTTCGATTCCCGCACCGGCCACCAAATTTAAAAAGCCTTACATCGCTGTAAGGCTTTTTAAATTTTAGCTTGCACTTCGAATCAAATCATTGCACAAGCATGGTTTGTATTAATTGGGGGGAATTAAAAAGAAATCTGACCTGAAAGATACCAAGCACTTTGGTCATCTTTATCTGCAATATTTCCCAGATCAACATATGCCGCAGTAAGCGCTAAACACTTCGTGGGGAACCACGCAATAAATAAATCTTTTGCATCATCTTCTTTAAATGAATTAAGATTGTTAGGTCTTGCGCGATATTCTGTGCCTATCAGCAAGCTGTCTGTTAGCATCAATGCGGCAGAGGTGGCAGGCTGCAATTGGTAGTTATTATGCTTATCTCCACCAAAACCTAGCAAGCCAAATTGGTTAGCTTTAGTTGCTTGTAGGGTTACATTTAAAAGCACATTTCTGCCACCAACTGCTGCTAAATATAATTTAGTAGCAGATAAATAAACATCAACGCCCGTTGCACTTTCCGCACCCAACGCTTTCGGTACTTTATCAAAATCAACATTGTGTTTAATTTGTATGCCAGCGGCTACCTGTGGCACCCATGTGTCTTGGTCGTAAACGGCATCACCAAATAGCCGCACTTTTGCCCCTAGTGTATGCATACGAATATGCTCACCTGGCACAGTGTCACCTAAACCAAAACGTTGATGCCCGTATGAAATTTCGACACGATTGTTGAAACCAACCGCAAACCCTGCCAAGTCCATATCAAAATCATCATTAGTTTTAGCATGCGTATAAAATTCAGAGGCGCCTATTTCTTCGCGTGTTCCGTAACCTGCAATAAGTGCCCATGGCGTTAAGCCGCCACCTGCAGAACCTTCTATTTGCATCACCCCGCCTGTGGCTAGTAGGCGCTCACCAGCCAATATTTGGTTAGAAGCCAACCCTACAAAAAGCAATGTTAAAACTTGTAATATTTTTTTATTATTCATGTGATTAAATGTAATGTGCAAAATATGAACCATTAATGTGACATTAAATCTATATTAGGTATGTTTTATGAATTGCCTGCTTGTAAATTTAATTCGCTATAATTTAATAATAAGCAAGACCTATGCCTAATAAATTAATCACTAGCGCGCAATAAATTTTTATTAATAATAAAAATGGAATCAAATAATGTATAAAAAATTAAAAAAAATTATTTTAACATCTGCACTGTCTTTAGTTGTTAGCAGTTTAGTCGCATGTACCAGCTTGATGGGTACTGAGAAATCAAGCTCTGAAAAAATTCAGAGTAATAGTTTATTTCAACGCATTGGTGGTTTACCTGTATTAACAAAAATTGTAGATGAATCTATCGATGAAATAGCCAATTCACCAAGAACTAAACGATCATTTGATGGTATTAAATTAGCGCCGTTGAAAGAAAGTATCTTGATGCAACTTTGTAAAATAACAGACGGTAGTTGTATTTATGAAGGTGAAACGATGTTAAATTCGCATCGTGATGCAAAAATATCAGAAGCGGAGTTTGATGCATTTGTAGATATATTTAGAGAGACATTGACTAAGAATTTGGCTACACGCGAAAAAAATGAATTATTAAAAATATTAGCTCCTATGAAACGCGATATTGTCACACCACTTTAAAGTTGAGCTAGCTTTAAAGCTGATAGCCAACACGATTTAAATATAGAACTATAAATTTATAGATCAACTACAACAAAAGGTAAGTGCTTTGAACAAATTACTATCAAACTATCACTTATTAATTTGCAGCATTTTATTGAGTACTTTTACTGCGCAAACACACGCGGGAGAATTAACCGTAGATGTATTAGATGCAACTGGCGCCCCGATTGAAAACGCTGTTGTTTATGCAGAACCCGAAGTTAAAGGCTCGTCAACTATAGCACCGGCTATGATTGAGCAGCGAGGCAAACAATTTAACCCTTTGGTAACCGTGGTTCAAACAGGTACAGATATCACGTTTCCAAACTTTGATAGCGTCAGGCATCACGTTTACTCTTTCTCTCCCGCTAAAACATTCGAACTAAAGTTATACTCAGGCGTGTCTGCTAACTCTGTTAAATTTGATAAAGCAGGCACGGTGATATTAGGCTGCAATATTCATGACAACATGCTTGCATTTATACAAGTGGTGGATACACCATACTTTGCTAAAACCAATAAAATGGGCAAAGCCATATTAAGTGATTTACCAAATGGCAATTACACCCTAAAAACTTGGCACTACGCTTTAGCAAAAGAAAAAGATATTTTTGAAAAATCACTGGCAATTAGGGGCTCGCAAGCTGCTACTGTTAATTTAACACTCAAACCTTTTCTTATCCCAGCACGGAAATAATTACTTTTTAATTTGTTAACTATGCCATTTAAAAGCTTACGTAGCCGCATCATTTTTACATTTCTCACCCTTATCTTAGTGGTGCAATTTGTTGGCTTTATTGCCATTTGGGTTAGCATCAATAAAAACGCGCGCGTTGCCATTACTGAGCAGTTAGGGATTGGTGAGGAAGTACTGCGGAATGTGATTACAAGAAGTGGAGAAAATTTAACCTTGAGTGCTCGAATTTTAGCCACTGATTACGGTTTCCGCCAGGCAATTGCAACCCACGATTATGAAACGATTAAATCTGCGTTAGATAATAGCGGCGCCAGAATTGAAGCAGACATTAACATGTTATATAGCCCGGAAGGCGCACGCGAGGTAGTATCTGGCAGCATACCGGCTTACATGATAGATGCGCCTATTCTAAAACTAATTGAATCCTCTCAATTAGGTGGCGATTCGTTTAGCACAGCTGTATTTAACGGTGTGCCCTATTTGCTAGTTGCAGTGCCAGTAAAGGCTCCGTTGACGATTGCGTGGATTATCACCGGTTTTAAGATTAACGACAGCTGGGCTAAGCGCATTCAAGACGTATCGAAATTGGAAGTTAGTTTTATCACTAAAACAAATAATTCAACTGCTGCTAACTCGTCAAATGGTCATTCTGCATGGAATTTATCGTCAACAACGATGGATAAACGTTTTGCACAAGATATCACTAAAAATCTTCCACTACTGTGGTCGCAACTAGTAGCCACTAAAAACGCTGCTTTGACTAAAACTTTAGATAGCGAAGTATCTATTCAAGGCTTAGATTACAGCACGCGCTATGTGGAGTTACTAAACGATAAAAATCAAGTGCTAGTCGCTGTACTGCAACGCTCAATTAGTGAATCATTAGCGCCTTACCTCACACTACAACTTAACTTATTAGCACTCACAATTTTGGGCGCGCTGGTATTTATTGTTGGCAGTATTTATACAGCAAGACGCATTACACAACCTTTAACTGCTTTAGTTAACACGGCGGAGTTATTAGAACAAGGTGACTATAGTGAGGTTATTCGATCAAATAGCAATGATGAAATTGGTCATTTGGGGCGTACGTTTGATCGTATGCGGGAAGCGATTGGCGAACGTGAGCGAAAAATTAGTAAATTAGCTTATTGGGATGAACTGACTCAGTTGCCAAATCGTGCTTTCTTTACAGATCAATTACTTAAGTTTGTAGATAGTTACAAAAAGAATAACCAAACATTTTCAGTGCTAATGTTGGATTTGAATCGATTTAAACATGTCAATGATGTGCTAGGCCACTCAGCAGCAGACAACTTATTAACGGGCGTGGCGTATCGACTTAAAGCCAATTGCAAGGGTGAAAATGATATTGTTGCCAGGCTTGGTGGTGATGAGTTCGGCATAATTTTAGCGAACACTAATGCCGCAGTAGCGCTAGAAGTGGCGCGAAGATTACAATTTGCACTTGAAACACCCGTTGCACTCAACGACTCTTTTGTGGATTTAAGCGCAGGGGTTGGTATTGCTAACTATCCAGAACATACAAAAGATATCGAACTTTTGCTTAGTCGCGCTGAAATCGCCATGTACGCCGCAAAAAATTCACCTAGTGGCGTAAGCGTTTATCATGGAGGCTTAGATGTAGCGCATGAAGAGAATTTATCACTTGTCAGTGAGATTAGAGTTGCTGTCGAACAAAACCAGTTATCGTTGTATGTGCAGCCCAAAATAGACTTTACGACGGGGAAGTTGTTGGCTGTAGAAGCATTAGTACGTTGGAATCACCCAGAGCGTGGTTTGATATTTCCGGATATGTTTATCCCATTTGCAGAACAAACTGGTCATATTAGTAAAATTAGCTATTGGATGCTTTGTGAGGCGGCACGCTATGCTGCGCTTTGGCAAAAGCAAGGTTTAGACATGACACTTGCCGTTAACCTGTCAGCGCGCGATTTAATTGATATTGAATTACCGAATAAGTTAAAAGAAATACTTGCGGAACACAAATTATCCGCAAATTCTTTGTCATTAGAAATTACTGAGAGCAGCATCATGGATGACCCAGCACGTGCCTTAGATACGATAGAACGCATCGCCAAAATGGGCATTGAATTATCGATTGATGACTTTGGCACAGGCTATTCATCTTTAGCATATCTTAAACGCTTGCCAGTCAATGAACTTAAAATTGATAAGTCATTCGTGATGAATATAGAACATGACAATGATGATGTCACTATCGTTAAATCTACCATTGAGCTTGGCCATAATTTAGGCCTAAAAGTCGTCGCAGAAGGTATTGAAAATGTGAAGGTATGGGATATTCTTAAAGCCATGGGCTGTGATTACGGCCAAGGTTATTTTATGAGCAAACCGATGCCTGCTAGTAAATTGCTAGATTGGTCGCAGCAATGGTTACCAAAAACTATATTGGCAATGGCAGAAGATTAATGCATAAAAATATGTGGCTACGACGTAGCGACATATCTGTAATTAAGCTTATTTAAGACTTCTTTGCATGGCTAAAAGCTATTGGCGAAAATTGCAAGGTACTGTTTAGTTTAAAAATTTTATTTAATCGCTATTTTTGAAAATCCGTTGGTACTGTGTTCGACTCACAGAGGGGCCACCAATATCTAAGCGGCTTACAGCGATGTAAGCCGTTTTTTTATTTGCCAATTTTTGGGAGTATATTAGACAATTGTCTAAAAATTTTTCTGAGCTTTAGTAAATATTGTAGTTAATTACCAATAATTCTGGTGTTAGACATTACCAGTCTATTAAGTCTCGCTTTGGTAATCACCCGTTATGTTAGACCTATAATAATGTCAATTTACCTATTTTAAGCATATATCCTAACTTAAAAATTAGCAAAATTATATTTTAACTATTGTTTAATGATAAGTATTTTTAGAGAAAATGAATCTAATTCCAATTTAGCAGCGTTTAATAATAATTACGGGAGAATATAATGTCTAAAAAACTGAATGTTAAGCACTTATGTAGCTTTTCTTATCTTTTGTCTTCTATGTTGCTAACCAATGCTGCTTATTCAGGTGGGGAACAGCTTATTCTTGAGCCAATTTTAGTATCAACTGATTCATTATCTTTAATTGGCATTGCTGATTCAGCCAATGTTGGAACGGTAACCAAAAAACAACTCGAATCACGTGCAGTATATCGCGCTGCAGAGTTAATAGAAGCAACACCTGGTTTAATCGTTAGCCAACATAGTGGCGAAGGTAAAGCCAATCAGTTTTATTTGCGCGGATTCAATCTTGATCACGGAACCGATTTACGCACTAGTGTAGATGGTATGTTGGTGAATCAGCGCAGTCATGCGCACGGACAAGGTTGGACCGATTTGAATTTTTTGATTCCAGAATTAGCGACTGGCCTTACTTATAAAAAAGGCACATATTACGCAAATGAAGGTGATTTTTCATCTGCTGGTGCAGTCAGTATTCAATATGCGAATACCCTAGCTAAGGGAATCGCCAGCGTTGGTATTGGTGAAAATGGCTACAGGCGTTTAGTTTTAGCCAATTCGCCTGAATTTTATGATGGACATTTGTTGTATGCATTAGAGGCTTTTCATAATGATGGTCCTTTTAATCAACCTGATGATTATCGTAAATTAAATGGTGTGCTGCGCTATAGCCAAGGCAACTTGGCCAATGGGTTTAACGTTTCTGCAATGGCTTACAAAGGCAAGTGGAACGCCACCGACCAAATACCGTTAAGAGGTTTAACTAGCGGATTTGTGTCTGATCGATTCGATTTAATTGACCCTACAGATGGTGGTGAAGCGCAGCGCTATAGCCTATCAGCCGATTGGCGCAAAGCTTATGGCAATCACTTTACAAAAATAAACGCTTATGTTGTGCGCTCAAAATTAGACCTTTTTTCTAACTTTACTTACTTTTTAGACGACCCAATTAATGGCGACCAGTTTGCGCAACCTGATAAAAGAACGACTACCGCAATTAATGCTAGCCATGAATGGGGTGCTAAATTATTTGGGTTTGAATCTAACAACACGGTTGGGCTGCAATTTCAAAACGACAATATTTATAACGGGCTTTACAACACTAAAGCTAGGCAAACACTTAGCACCACTAGACGAGATCATTTGGTCGAAACGAGCGTAGGTGCTTATATTGAAAATTCAACCATTTGGACTGATTACTTTCGCACAGTAGCAGGTGTTCGCAAAGACTTTTATCGTTTTGACGTTACCAGTGATTTAGAAGCTAATTCTGGGATAGAAAAAGACAGTATCGCCAGCCCTAAAATCAGTTTTATATTTGGCCCATGGGCAAAAACAGAGTATTACATTAATTTAGGATCAGGTTTTCATAGTAATGATGCGCGCGGCAGCACACTTAAAATTGACCCTAAAACTGGCCTCGAAGCAGATAAAGTGTCAGCATTAGTCCGCTCAAAAGGTCGTGAAATTGGCTTGCGTACTTCTATTATCCCTAATTTACAAACATCACTTTCATTCTATGAACTAGATTTTGATTCAGAGCTAGTTTTTCTGGGGGATGCAGGCACAACAGAAGCGGGCAGACCAAGCCAACGCAGAGGGTTTGAATTGGCCAATTTTTATAAATTGAATGACTGGTTGACCGTAGATGCAGATATTGCATATGCACGCGCACGCTATAAAAATAACGACCCAGCTGGAAGCCGCATTGCAGGTGCGGTTGAAGGAGTGGCTTCTTTGGCATTGTCAGTTGATAACTTAGGGGCCTATTTTGGGTCACTACAATTGCGCTATTTTGGGCCACGGCCGTTATTAGAAGATAACAGTGTCAGGTCAAGTAGTACGGCTACTTTAAATGCAAAAGTGGGCTATAAATTTAATAAAGACACCTATTTAGAATTGTCAGGCTTTAATTTAACTGATCGCAAAGACTCCGCCATTGACTATTATTATACTTCACGCTTACCAGCCGAGGCAGCAACTGGCGTAGAGGATGTGCATTTTCATCCGATTGAGTCTCGGTCGTTCAGACTTAACTTAGTGACCAATTTTTAGATTGGCTTTAGTTTATTAAAGCAAAATGCATATCAGCTAAAACCTAATAAAGCGGGTATGACTGAAAACACAGTGATGTTAAACGCGCGTTCAATAAACCATAGGCTGGCGATAACAGTAATAATGATTGAGCCACCGTAAAAAATAATTATTTTATAAAATTTTGATTTTCTTAGCATAAAGGCCGCAGGCACAAATAGACTTAGTATGCCAAGCTGCCCAATCTCTACGCCTAAATTAAAGCCGATTAACGCAACCAC
>JANLWF010000014.1:0-1835 GCA_031364385.1 Methylotenera sp. | reverse complement strand
CTCAGCCGCGTTATTATTGGCCTCGAAGCCTTCTTCTATCGCGTGCAAAAGCTTTTCTGCGCTTAAATCGCGTAAAAAATGCATGCTCACGCGCTTGTTGCCTGTTTCGCTAATCACCGCGTTGGCATCGGTTTGCTTTTGTGTTAAATATAGCGCGGCGACATAGACTTTAAACACCATTTTGGTACGCACCCCCGCGCCATTTAAAACCAACGCTTTGCCGCTCACTTGCGCAGTTTCATCTATTTTTACGCCTTTAAGCTCCAAAGCGTTTGCAGAAAGTGTGAGTGAGAAGAGTATTGTGGCAAAAATAAATTTAACTAGGGGCTTCATAAGGGTCACCTTTTTAAGTGATTATCATAGCTTGTAGATTATAGTCCTATCCCACAGGTTTACGCATGGTCACAAATTCCTCTGCCGCAGTTGGGTGTATGCCGATTGTGCTGTCGAATATCGCTTTGGTGGCGCCTGCACGCATGGCGACTGCAAAACCTTGAATAATCTCACCTGCATCTGGCCCCACCATGTGCATACCAATGACTTTATCGGTGCTACGCACGACTAGCATTTTCATAAGAGTGCGCTCGCTGCTACCAGATAAGGTATTTTTCATGGCTTTGAATTCAGATTTATACACATCAATATCGGCATATTTTTCGCGTGCTTGGGCTTCGTTTAAGCCTACCGTACCAATGCTAGGCTGGCTAAACACGGCCGTAGGGATGTTTTCGTAATCCACAATGCCTGCTTTATTGGCGTAAAGCTTATTCACTAAAAACATGCCTTCAGCCGTAGCAACTGGCGTAAGGTTAACGCGATTAGTCACATCGCCAAGCGCATAAATACTGGGCACATTGGTTTGATAATCATCGTTGACAATAATTGCGCCTGTACTATCTAGTGCCACATTGACATTTTCTAAGCCTAAATTTTTAGTATTTGGCACGCGGCCTGTGGCGTACATCACTAAATCGGTGGCAACTGTTTCGCCAGCCGTGGTATGTACAGTAAAGCCAGCACCTACTTGCTCGATACGGTCTACATTGGTGCGTGGCATAAACTTGATGCCTTTTTTAATCATTTCTGCCACCAAAAAATCGCGAATATCTTCATCAAAACCACGCAATACTTTTTCGCCACGCTCAAAAATGGTCACATCTACGCCTAAGCCGTGCATGATGCCTGCGAATTCCACCGCAATATAGCCACCGCCAACAATCACCATTTTGCTTGGCAATACGGCTAAATTAAAAATCTCGTTTGAGGTAACAATGTGCTCACGGCCAACCACATCTGGCACAAAAGGCCAGCCGCCAGTGGCAATAATAATGCGTTCAGCCGTGTAGGTTTTATCAGCCACTTTTACGGTATGTGCGTCAATAATAGTGCCACGACCATTCACCACATACACGCCACTATTATTGAGCATGTTGTCGTACACGCTTTGTAATCTTTTAATTTCTTTGTCTTTATTGGCGACTAATGTCGGCCAATCAAACTTGGGCTGGGCATCAACATTCCACCCAAAACCCGCCGCGCCGCTAAAACTCTCAGAAAATTGCGATGCATACACATAGAGTTTTTTAGGCACGCAGCCTACGTTGACACAGGTACCACCAAAATATAGGTCTTCTACAATCGCCACATTTGCGCCATGTCCCGCCGCCATGCGCGCTGCACGTACGCCGCCTGAACCTGCGCCGATCACGAATAAATCATAATCATATTGTGTGGTTGGGGTATGCATATTTGAACTAGCCAATTGAATTCTCTTTTAATTTCTAATGTGTAATTTTTATAAAAAAAGCGGCGCGCCTTAATACATCTTGCGCACC
>JANLWF010000307.1:0-1575 GCA_031364385.1 Methylotenera sp. | reverse complement strand
CTTTGTTTCTAAGCTGGCGAGACTCTTAGCGCGAATTTCCGATTCACCCTTATTGTTTTTAGTTAAACTGAGTAGCCAGCCTGCTTGCGTTTTGTCATTAGCTAGTAGCGCAACTTGAGCTGGCTCAAATTCAATCACTTGTTTAGGAGATTGCATGATTAAGAAAGTTGCAAAAGAAGCCGCTAACGCCGTTGATAAAAATGCCAGACTTTTCCAAAAAGGGCTAGGAGTTACTGCGCTACTCTTAAACAACCGCGTTTGAATGTTTTGCCAAACTTTGCTAGATGGTTGCACTGCGGGCACAGTATCTGCCAACAAGTGAATATGCGATTCCCACCAACTATTGGTCTGCGCCCAATCAGGGCGTTGTCTGATTAATTGTTCATAGCGCCTGCGGGCTGCACCTTTTAATGACCCTAATACATATTCGGCAGACAGCATATCTGCTAATTTTTGATTGTCATAACGCATTATTTCACTCCTGCCAAGCAAGTTTTAAGTGCTTGTAGACCGCGCCGAATCCAAGTTTTTACGGTGCCCAGTGGCTGTGCTAAATGTTCGGCTAGTTGCTCGTGTGCCAAACCATGAAAGTAACTTAAAGCAATGGCTTGCCGTTGCAACGGCGCTAAGTGGCTCATGCAATTGATCAAAGCTTTAGATTCACTTCTTTCGGTAGCGCGCTCTAATGGGCCAAGATCATCTGAGGCCCAGTCGTCATAGCTTTGATCATCTGAAAGTGAGAATTCTTTTGGCATGGCGCGCAGCAAATCAAAGCATTTATTACGTACAATAGTGGTCATCCATGTCATCACTCCCGCTTTTTCGGGCCGATAGTTTTGCGCATGATGCCAAATGTTCACAAAAGCATCTTGCAAGGCTTCTTCAGCTAGATCGCGTCGATTTAAAATGCGTAAAGACAAGCCAAATAACTTAGCAGAGGTGGCTTCATATAATGCCTGAAAAGCTGCACGATCACCTTGACCACTGAGTGCGATTAAGTGAAATAGCTCTTCTGATGATTTTGTTTGGTTCATAATAATTAGCCTGCTAAGTAAAATTCAATACTACCTTATTTTTTATTTTTGGTATGTGATTTGCCATAAAAAATAGTATTTAAATGCATGAATTATTTTGAAAAATAACCAGGTAATTATTTGAAATAATCGCCTGATTATCACATTAAAAAGCAAATTACTCAGTCGTTGTTGCAAATACTGGTGGTACTGCAGCGCCAGTAGTGGTTTCAATTTCACGATACATCGGTGCCAACTTTGCTAGCAACTTATTTTGTGCTGAAAATGGCACGTTATGCTTATCCATCGCAAACTGAAACTGTTCAACCAAACCATTAAAACCTTCACGATTCACCTTCATATTGGCGTGTGATGTTTTCATGTCACGGCCTGCGTATTTGCAGCCACCGTTCATTAACTCGCACATTTGCTCTACCAGCATGGCTTTAATAAATGTTTGCTTATTGTTGTCAAAAAATGGTTTGGTACGCGGGTCAGCCACTAAGCCAATCATAAAATCATCCATAATTTTAACTAAACCTTCTTTACCGCCAAATGCTTG
>JANLWF010000381.1:0-1718 GCA_031364385.1 Methylotenera sp. | reverse complement strand
ATGCAGGGTAAAATCGATGGGCAAGTGCCGCTGATAACTTATGCAAACAAGCAGCTGGTGATGGATGGCAAAATGCAATTCAATATGTTCAAAGGCAGCGTGGCGATGGAAGGCCTACGCATAGATGACCCTCTGGGTAACGTGCCGCGCTTATATGCCAACCTGCAAATGCGCGATATTGATTTGGGCGATTTAACCCGCACCTTTAACTTTGGTGCGATTGAGGGCAAGCTAGAGGGCGATGTGAAGGATTTGCAGCTAGAAAACTGGAAACCCGTACGCATGGATGCCAATATTCAAACCGCCGATGGCAAACATCTTAAAAAAATATCTCAGCGTGCGGTGGAAAACATTGCTGCATTGGGTGGCCAAGGCACGGCGGCGGCCTTACAACGCACTTTTTTACGGTTTTTTAAAGAATTTAATTACCAAAAAATTGGTTTAAGCTGTCAATTAAGGCAAGATATATGCAAAATGGGTGGCGTGGAGTCAACCGCAACTGGGTACATCATCGTTAAAGGGAAAGGTGCTCCTTCGGTGAATGTAAATGGCTTTACCGAATATGTGAGCTTATCAGATCTAATTGCACGGATGAAACGCATTACTGATAGCAATAGCAAGATGATAGTGAACTAAAATAGCTAAATAGAAAAAGGATTTAATGATGAATAAAAATATGGTGTTATTACTGGCGTTTGTGAGCTTATCTGCCTGCGTCACCATCAACATTTACTTTCCTGCCGCGGCGGCAGAGAAGGCAGCAGATAAAATTATTGAGGAAGTTTGGCAACTAAAAGATGCCGAAACGAAACCTGCGGGAACTAAAGCAGGCGCGCCAGAAAGCACACCAAAAGCCAAACCTACTGAAGCGCCTGCGAAATAAAAAGGGAAATTACATGAATAAATTACTATTAGGTTTTTTGATGCTTACTGGCTTGTTTGTGGCTAATTTCACACAAGCGGCTGCACCAAATTTAGATGTAAATACACCTGCTATTATCGCTATTAAAGCTAGCATGACAACGCGCCACTCTAGACTTTTGCCACTCTATAACAACGGGGCGGTGGGTTTAACGAAAGATGGTTTTATTGCAGTAAAAGATGCCACCGCAGTGCCTTTAAAAGAGCGTGGCGGCATTAATAGTTTAGTTGCAGATGAAAATACCGATCGCATTAAATTATACAAAGAAATTGCCGATGGCAACGGCCACCCAGAGTGGCAAAATGATATTCAAGCTACTTTTGCAGGTCGCTGGATTGATAAAGCGCAAGCAGGGTGGCATTACCAAAGTGGTGGCGATTGGGTAAAAAAATAGATTTATGTACTTCTCAGTTTCAAACAAAGGCTGCTTAGGCAGCCTTTGTTTTTTATAGTATGCTTATCAATTATGACACCCACTCTCGTATTCGACATTGAAACCATCCCTGACACCAATGGTCTGCGCGCCTTGCTGGACGCGCCTGCTGAGGCGACTGACGAAGATGTTGCCAATATCGCGTTTCACCAGCGCCGTCAACATAACGGCAGCGATTTTTTGCCCTTGCAGCAGCACCGTATATGCGCGATTTCTTGTGCGTTGCGCGAAGGCAGCAATTTTAAAGTGTGGACGCTGGGAGATGCCAATTCAACGGAAGCTGAGATTATCCAACGCTTTTTTGACGGCATAGAGAAATATACGCCACAAATTATTAGCTGGAATGGTAGCGGTTTTGACCTA
>JANLWF010000367.1:0-1521 GCA_031364385.1 Methylotenera sp. | reverse complement strand
CCAAGACCATTCTTTGCCAGCGCTGGGGTATTTTCTATCTAATGCCATCGGCATAAACACCTCGCCATCCCCTGCATTTAAGTCATCTTGATGCAAAGCCTGCACTTTAACTAAATGGCTTTTAAGCGGCTCTACCAAGCTCAACGGTAACATGGTCACCCTATCTTTAAAGCCTTTTCCCTCGCGCACCAAAATCTCGCGCTGTGCAAAATCCACATCTTTCACCCGCAAGCGCAGCGCCTCCATAATACGCAAACCGCTACCATAAAGCAGACTAGCAATCAGCCACATCGTACCATCCATGCGGCTTAACACCGCCTGCACCTCGGCTTGGGTCAGCACCACAGGCAAGCGTTGCGGCACTTTAGCTTGCGTTACATTATCCAGCCAAGGCAGCTCCACCCCCAGCACCTCTTTATACAAATACAACAACGCACTTTTGGCTTGGTTTTGCGTGCTGGCAGAAACGTTACGCTCCACCGCCAAATACGTTAAAAAAGCCTCCACCTGCTCCGCACCCATGTCTTTTGGATGAGTCTTGTCAAAATGCCAAATATAGCGTTTAATCCAATCTATATAACTTTTTTCAGTACGCAAGCTGTAATGTTTAACACGCATTTTAGCGACTACTTGGTCCAATAGTTTTGGTGGCTGGGATTGAGCAGATGAGTTTTGCATATAAAATGAGAGTTATCAGGTGTACTAAAATTTACTTAATGATTGATTTGAATAACATTATGCACTTTTTTATAAAATTAACAACATGCCCAAATAAAGGATTAAGTTCTTATTTGGTGTCTACTTTACGTTCTAGCCCGCGCTTCGCGCGGCCTAGAACGTGCGAATAAACGTGAATTCATTGCGCACGCGGCGCGTGCCAGAACCCGCAATGAATCACACTCCCCTACGGGGAGGTGTTTATTCGCACGTTAGGCTAGAAGGGAATCGTTATGCAGAAATATCTATGGCCAATAATGTTATTAGCATCTAACTTTGCAACAGCGGCTTCATCATATGAAATTGAGGCTGCGGGGAATGATGAAAAATTTATTATCAACGGAGAGGTATTTGAAGCAAAAACATATTGTCTCGGTTGGGATGAAGGAGATAAAGTGATTTTTCTTGATGGTAGCGCCAACGGCGCATGCGCCTCTGCAAAACTCTACAATTTAAATAGAAAAGAAACGTGTGAAGTATGGTGCGAATAATACGTTCGCCTAACCCATCCATCAAGCGGGACGCGCTGCCGCGCGCCCCTTATGTCAAACGTTAGAGGTTACGAATGAATCCAGACATACTTTGGAAACAATACGCACAAACTGTTGAGCTATATAAGTTTTACATGGACTTAGTTGTGAAGTTGAATGTTTTCTACTACGCAGTAACTGGAGGCATTCTTTCTTTTTATTTTGGCAACCCTGGTATCGAAAACATTAAATTCTCACTTATCCTTCCAATCGTAATATCACAACCTCCTTGCTTCCTTCTCGGACCGTTCTTACCACGTCCTGGGCCCGTTCT
>JANLWF010000362.1:0-3326 GCA_031364385.1 Methylotenera sp. | reverse complement strand
GGCAGGAAAAGTTGCTGTTGTACCCGTGGATATGGCTTGGAGCGATTTAGGTAGTTGGGATTCCATATACCAACGGCAGAAAAAAGATGCACAAAACAACGTGATACATGGTGATGTACTCACACAAGATACCCAAAACAGCTTGCTATGGACAGAGAATGGGCTATTAGCAACGCTTGGTCTAAGTAATATTGCAGTGATTCAAACCGCAGATGCTACGTTGATATGTGATCGTAGCCGTACAGAAGATATCAAGCAGCTAGTGGCCAATGTAAGAGCAAAACAACCTGAACTTACGGAAATACATCGCACCGCTTATCGTCCGTGGGGTAGTTATACGGTTTTGGAAGAATCTGCCAACTTTAAGATTAAACGCATTGTTGTAAACCCAGGCGGTAAGCTTTCTATGCAGATGCATAAACATCGGTCAGAGCATTGGGTGGTGGTTTCTGGTGTAGCTACTATTACTAATGGTGAGGTTGAGTTTACGCTCAATGAAAATCAATCAACTTATATACCTAAAACCCATCGCCATCGCCTTGCAAATGCAAGTGATAAACCACTAAGCATTATTGAAGTGCAGTGTGGTGATTATGTGGGTGAAGATGACATTATCCGTTTTGAAGATACTTATGGGAGAGCCGTTAAATAATGAACGATGTAGATAAAACTAAAAAAGTTGCTTTAATTACAGGGGTTACAGGCCAAGATGGTGCTTACCTAGCAGAGTTTTTATTGGGCAAGGGCTATGTTGTGCATGGTGTTAAACGTCGTGCCTCATTATTCAATACTGATCGAATTGATCATCTATATCAAGATCCACATGTAAATAATCAAAACTTCGTATTGCATTATGGAGACCTAACGGATTCGACCAACTTAATTCGAATTATTCAGCAGACGCAGCCAGATGAAATTTATAATCTAGCAGCTATGAGCCATGTGGCCGTGAGCTTTGAAACACCTGAATATACTGCAAATGCAGATGGTATTGGTACGTTACGTATTTTGGAAGCGATTCGAATTTTAGGGTTAGAGAAAAAGACCAAGTTTTATCAGGCATCTACGTCAGAACTCTACGGGTTAGTTCAGGAAATACCACAAAAAGAGACAACGCCATTTTATCCACGTAGCCCCTATGCAGTTGCTAAGCTTTATGCTTATTGGATTACAGTAAATTATCGCGAAGCTTATGGGATTTATGCTTGTAATGGGATTCTGTTTAATCATGAAAGCCCATTGCGCGGCGAAACCTTTGTCACGCGCAAAATCACGCGCGCACTAGCACGCATTAAACTGAACCTACAAGATTGCTTGTACTTAGGTAATTTAGATGCACTACGCGACTGGGGACATGCTAAAGATTACGTCGAAATGCAATGGTTAATGCTACAGCAAGAGGTTGCAGAAGACTTTGTAATTGCTACCGGCGTGCAGTATAGCGTGCGGGACTTTGTGAATGCTGCAGCAAAAGAGCTTGATATGCAAATCACATGGCAAGGAACTGGCGTTGAAGAAAAAGGCTACTGGCACGGCAAATGTGTTGTGCAAGTAGACCCACGTTATTTCAGGCCAACAGAAGTTGAAACCTTACTAGGCGACCCAACTAAAGCCAAAGAGAAACTAGGCTGGGTGCCAAAAATCACGTTTAATGAGCTAGTAGCAGAAATGGTGCGAGAAGACTATAAATCAGCGCAGCGTGACGAGCTAGTTAAAAAACACGGCTACCGAGCTATGGATTATCACGAGTAATTATGAATAAAGACGCTAAAATTTATGTAGCAGGGCACCGTGGCCTTGTAGGATCCGCCTTGATACGACAACTGCAAACGCAAGGGTATGACAATATTGTTACACGCACCCATGCAGAGCTTGATTTAACGAACCAAATATTGGTGGCTGATTTTTTTGCCTGTGAAAAGCCTGAATATGTATTCTTAGCGGCAGCCAAAGTAGGTGGTATATACGCAAATAACACATACCCAGCGGAGTTTATTCAAGAAAATTTAGCTATTCAAAATAATGTTATTCACCAGTCTTATTTAGCTGGTGTAAAACGGTTACTTTTTTTAGGTTCAAGTTGTATTTATCCACGCGATTGCCCACAGCCTATTAAAGAAGAATATCTCTTGACTGGCGGATTGGAGGCAACAAATCGGCCTTATGCATTGGCAAAAATTGCAGGAATTGAAATGTGCTGGAGTTATAACCGCCAATATGGAACACAGTATTTAGCCGTAATGCCAACAAATTTATATGGTGCAGGCGATAACTATAATTTAGAGAATAGTCATGTAATCCCTGCATTAATCCGTAAGTTTCATGAAGCAAAAATTAACAAGCTGCCAACGGTAACGGTCTGGGGTACAGGCACGCCTAAACGCGAGTTCTTGTATAGCGATGACATGGCGGCAGCTTGTGTACTAGTAATGAACTTGGCAGATGATGTTTTTAAGCCTTTATTGGCTTCAGATAGGAACGATGGATTGCCACCCTTATTAAATTTAGGCAGTAGCAGTGATTCGACGATAGCTGAATTAGCAAGTTTGGTTAAAGATGTTGTTGGATTTGATGGTGATATCGTTTTTGATGCCACAAAGCCAGACGGCACAATGAGAAAACTAATGGACTCTAGTCGTTTAAATCAATTGGGTTGGAATGTAAGCACATCCTTAAAAGCTGGACTTCAGCATGCATATCAAAACTTTAAGGCGCTCAGTGGTTGCTAGCTACTAAGTATGAACATTAACCCTAACGTCGTCTGGCATCACGCCACTGTGACCCGAGCGCGTCGTGAGATACAAAACAACCATCGTGGCGTAATTATTTGGTTTACTGGTCTTTCAGGGGCTGGTAAGTCCACGCTGGCACATGCTGTTGAAGAAAAATTGCACCAGATAGGCTGCCGAACCTTTGTGCTGGATGGAGACAATGTACGTCACGGCTTGTGTGGCGATCTTGGATTTTCTGATCAAAACCGTGTGGAAAACATTCGCCGAGTGGGGGAGGTAGCTAAACTTTTTATGGAAGCTGGCGTAATTGTGCTGACTGCATTCATCTCTCCTTTTCGCGCAGACCGTGAACGTGTGCGGGGTATGGTGGAGCATGGTGATTTCCTCGAAATTTATTGCGATTGCGCGATTGACGTATGCGAAAGCCGTGACGTAAAAGGCCTCTATAAAAAAGCCCGTGCAGGCCAAATATTAGAGTTCACGGGTATCTCATCACCTTATGAGTCACCAGAAAATGCTGAGCTGACAGTAAACACTGGTGAGTTAGGGTTGGAAAGTTGCGTACAGAGTGCTCTCAAAGAAATGTCAACTCGG
>JANLWF010000298.1:0-1607 GCA_031364385.1 Methylotenera sp. | reverse complement strand
ACTACCTTGTAGCCGCTTGCGCTGAGTCGTATTTCAAGCAATTTTAAAATATCCGCATCATCATCAACAATCAAAATATGTTGTGCCATTTTAGTTTGCCATCCTATTTTCTCGGTGCAATCTCATTTTTTGGCGTGGCTTCTCGCTCGCCCATCGATTTTTCAATATTCTTAAGCTCGTTCACTTTTTGCTGAGCAGCGTCCAGTTTTTGCTGCGTGGCATCCAATTTTAATTGCAGTTGCTCAACTAGTTTATCGTCATGATGCGTACTTTTGCTTAGCTTATTAAGCGCAACGATGTAATCAAACATCACATGCGCAAAGGCCTGTTGCGAATCGAGCAGTATGTTTTCTTGCAAGATTTGCTGCAATAAATTTTGTGCTTTTGGGCTGTCTTGCAGGCTACTGCTAGGCAGGCCGTAGATCATCACCAGTTTCATGCGGTGTAATAAATCATTGGGGTTTGCTAACAAAACTTGATTGGTGCTTGTCAGCACTTGTTTTTGCGAGGACGTCGGTAAATCGGCAAAACTTTCAGCAAACTTTAAAAACTCACTGGCGCTGTTTGCTTCGATGGGGGCGAGTTTAACGCCATTACTTGGCTTAGGTTCAATATCTGGCTTGGGGTCGATATTTAAATTAGAATCTCTATTCGTTTTAACAGCAGGGTTTACGCATGCCGTCGTCGCAAAACTTAAGCAAATTATAATGAATAGCGTTAGTTTTTTTATGGCCAAAATCATACTCCAGTTAGAGTGTCTGCTTGGTTTGTAGGCAAACGCACAACAAAACGCGCACCCACTGTCGCGTGTTGCAAACTAATTTCTCCTTGCAGGGCAGTGACCGCTTCTTTCGCGATAAATAATCCTAAACCGCTGCCATTGACTAAGCTATTATTAGGCTGTTCACCACGATAAAATGGCTCAAATAAACTCTCTTTATCGGCATCTTTAACACCTGCTCCAGTGTCTTGAATATTTATAGTGAGTATCGATTTAGCGTGTGAAGCTTGCAGTGAAATTTCACCCATATTAGGCGTAAATTTAACCGCGTTGGAAATTAAATTATCTAGCACCACACGCAGTTTTTCCGCATCAATAATTAAATTTACATCGTCAACTATTTGATTAATTTTAATATTTTTCTGCTCTATGCTTAAGGCGTAGTCCCTAAATATTTTATCGATTAAATTAATGAGACTGAATTCTGTAGGTTTAAGTTTCGAGGCATAGAATTCCGCCTCGATATATTTAAGCAGATTTTCTATCATGGCTTGTAGGCGCAAACTGTTCTCGCGCAAGATACGCGTAATCACTCTTTGTTGCGTATTTAATTTGCCAGCAATACCATCGTTTAACAGCTCGCTGGCCTCTCTAATAGCCGTCAATGGTGTTTTAAGCTCGTGCGAAGCTTGCTGTAAAAAACGCTGTTTTTGTTGATGCAAATTTTTCAGCTCGCTACGCAACCAATTGAGCCTAGCTCCTAGTAAACGCAAATCCCCAGGACCATTTATTTCGATAACATGCTCGTAATCACCTTTGCCAAGCTGCCCAATAGCAGCATCAATGCGGCGGATTGGTCGTGCAATCATCCACGTAATCAGCCCAG
>JANLWF010000297.1:0-5102 GCA_031364385.1 Methylotenera sp. | reverse complement strand
GTTAGAAATCAAAACATTGCAGTGGATGAAAAGTGTTTTGTCTTCTACCCTCAAAATATCAGGAGACGCTATGAGCTATTCCTTTACCGAAAAAAAACGCATTCGTAAAAGCTTCGCAAAACGCGAAAGTGTGCAAGAAGTCCCTTACTTGCTTGCGATGCAATTGGAATCATATAAAGCATTTTTACAAGCAGAAATTCCTGCTGACAAGCGCGCTGCGGCTGGCTTGGAATCCACTTTTAGTTCCGTATTCCCTATCGTCAGCCACTCTGGCAACGCACGTTTAGATTACGTCAGCTATCAATTAGGCAATGAGCCATTTGATGTAAAAGAGTGTCAACAACGTGGCCTTACTTTTGCTGCGCCATTGCGCGTAAAAGTACGTTTAACCATCATGGATAAAGAGGCCTCAAAGCCCACCGTGAAAGAGGTAAAAGAGCAAGAAGTCTATATGGGCGAGTTGCCTTTGATGACTGAAAACGGCTCGTTTGTAATCAACGGAACTGAGCGCGTCATTGTTTCGCAATTACATCGTAGCCCTGGCGTATTCTTTGAGCACGATCGCGGCAAAACCCATTCCTCAGGCAAATTGCTGTTCTCAGCGCGTATCATTCCTTACCGTGGTTCATGGTTAGATTTCGAGTTCGATCCTAAAGATTACTTGTATTTCCGCGTCGATCGCCGCCGCAAAATGCCAGTAACGATTTTGTTGAAAGCACTAGGTTATACGCCAGAGCAAATTTTAGAAACATTCAACGATACCGACACCTTCCACATTGGCCCAAAAGGTGTGGAATTTGAGTTGGTAGCGGATAGATTGCGCGGTGAAATGGCTAAGTTTGATATTGCGGATAAAGATGGCAATGTGCTGGTAGCTAAAGATAAGCGCATCACCGTTAAGCATATCCGTGATATTGAAAAAGCGGGCGTGAAAAAAATCACCGTACCAACCGATTTCATTATGGGTCGCGCGCTTGCGAACAATATTGTCGACAAGGAAACAGGCGAAATCGTCGCGACTGCTAACGATGAAATCACTGAAACTTTAATCGAAAAATTAATTGCCGCAAAAGTGTCGCAAATCAATACGCTCTACACCAATGATTTAGATCATGGTGACTTTATATCGCAAACCTTGCGTATCGATGAAATTCCAGACCAATACAGCGCAAAAGTAGCGATTTATCGCATGATGCGCCCAGGCGAGCCGCCAACCGAAGATGCCGTAGAAGCCTTATTCCATGGCCTGTTCTTCAATGAGGATCGCTACGATTTATCAGTAGTAGGTCGCATGAAGTTCAACCGTCGCGCTTACCCAAACAAGCAAGAAGAACGCAGTGCTAATTGGCTGCGCAAGTTCTACGAGCGCGTTGGCCCGCAAATTGACCAAGGTGCAAATGTGTTATCGAATGATGACATTTTGTCTGTAGTTGGCGTTTTACTAGAGTTGCGTAATGGTCGCGGTGAGATTGATGATATTGATCACTTGGGTAATCGTCGTATCCGCTCAGTCGGCGAATTGGCTGAAAATCAGTTCCGTGCTGGCTTGGTACGTGTAGAGCGCGCCGTAAAAGAGCGTTTAAGCCAAGCTGAATCTGATAACTTAATGCCGCATGATTTAATTAATGCAAAACCAGTTTCTAGCGCGATTCGTGAATTTTTTGGCTCAAGTCAACTCTCACAATTTATGGATCAAACTAATCCACTTTCAGAAATTACGCACAAACGGCGTATTTCTGCGTTAGGCCCAGGCGGCTTAACGCGCGAACGTGCTGGCTTTGAGGTGCGTGACGTACATACAACCCATTATGGTCGTGTATGCCCGATTGAGACGCCAGAAGGACCGAACATTGGTTTGATTAACTCGCTTGCTTTGTTTGCGCGTACTAATCAATATGGTTTCTTAGAAACACCGTATCGCCGTGTTGAAGGCAATAAAGTTTCAGCCAAAATTGACTATTTGTCTGCGATTGAAGAAAGTCAATTCATGATTGCGCAAGCGAACACTGAATTGGACGCTAAAGGCGGCTTTAAAGAAGAGCTGGTTTCTTCACGTTTCCATAACGAATTTACCATGACGCAGCCAGATCGCGTGCAGTATATGGACGTAGCTCCAAGTCAAATTGTATCAGTTGCGGCTTCACTCATTCCATTTTTGGAACACGATGACGCAAACCGCGCATTGATGGGTGCCAACATGCAGCGCCAAGCTGTGCCTTGCTTACGCGCCGAAAAAGCCGTGGTGGGTACGGGTATTGAGCGTACGGTTGCGATTGACTCTGGCACTACGGTGCAAGCGCGGCGTGGCGGCATTGTCGATTACGTGGATTCTGCGCGTATCGTAATTCGCGTGAATGATGATGAAGCCAAAGCGGGCGAAGTCGGTGTGGATATTTACAACCTCACCAAATACACACGTTCTAACCAAAACACTAACATCAACCAACGTCCGTTGGTTAAAGTGGGCGATAGCCTGCTACGTGGCGATATTATTGCCGATGGCGCGTCAACTGATATGGGCGAGCTAGCGCTTGGCCAAAATATGTTGGTGGGCTTTATGCCTTGGAATGGTTATAACTACGAGGATTCAATTTTAATCTCTGAGCGCGTAGTGGGCGACGATCGCTACACTTCTATCCACATTGAAGAGCTTTCAGTGGTGGCGCGTGATACCAAATTGGGTGCGGAAGAAATTACGCAAGATATTTCTAACTTAAGCGAGCGCATGATTGGCCGTTTGGATGAATCAGGCATTATCTACATTGGTGCAGAGGTTGAAGCGGGCGATGTATTAGTGGGTAAAGTCACGCCAAAAGGCGAAACGCAACTCACGCCAGAAGAAAAATTGCTACGTGCGATTTTTGGCGAAAAAGCTTCGGATGTAAAAGATACTTCACTGCGCGTGCCATCTGGCATGAGTGGTACGGTGATTGATGTGCAAGTATTTACGCGCGAAGGTATAGATCGTGATTCGCGTGCACAGCAAATCATTGATGATCAGCTCGCGCATTATAAGCACGATTTGGCTGATCAAATGCGTATTGTAGAAGATGATGCGTTTGGTCGTATTCGCCGTTTACTAGAAGGCAAAGCCGCCACTGGTGGCCCTAACAAACTGAAAAAAGGCGAGACTTTAAGCGCTGAGTATTTAGAGGCGGTGGGCCGTTACGATTGGTTTGATATTCGTTTAAGCGATGAAGAAGCCGCACGTCAATTGGAACAGTTGAAAGATAGCTTGACGCAAGCGCGTGTGACCTTTGATAGTCGCTTTGATGAGAAAAAGCGTAAATTGACGCAAGGTGACGAATTGCCACCTGGCGTGCAAAAAATGGTCAAAGTCTATTTGGCGGTAAAACGTCGTATTCAGCCTGGCGACAAGATGGCTGGCCGTCATGGTAACAAGGGTGTTATTTCAAAAATCGTACCAGTGGAAGACATGCCGCACATGGCAGACGGTACACCAATGGATATCGTGTTGAACCCGCTAGGCGTGCCTTCACGGATGAATATTGGTCAGATTTTAGAAGTACATTTGGGCTGGGCAGCTAAAGGGCTAGGTTTGCGTATTCAAGAAATGTTGGAATCAGAAGTGAAAGTGGCTGAGATTCGCAAATTCTTGGAGCAAATCTACAACGATAGCACGGGCAAAAAAGAAGATATTAAATCTTACACGGACAGCGAAATATTAGAATTGGCGCGCAACCTGCAGTCTGGCGTGCCGTTTGCAACGCCAGTGTTTGATGGCGCGGCAGAGTCTGATATTAAAGCCATGCTCGATTTAGCTTTCCCAGATAACGATGCGCGCACCAAACAATTGCAATTCTCTGCTGGTAAAACGCAGGTGAAATTGTTCGATGGCCGTACTGGCGATGCGTTTGAGCGTCCTGTGACTGTGGGCTATATGCACGTATTGAAACTGCATCACTTGGTAGATGACAAAATGCACGCGCGTTCTACAGGCCCGTATTCATTGGTCACGCAGCAACCATTGGGCGGTAAAGCACAATTCGGTGGTCAGCGTTTTGGTGAGATGGAGGTTTGGGCGCTGGAAGCGTATGGCGCGTCTTACACCTTGCAAGAAATGTTGACTGTTAAGTCAGATGATGTAAACGGTCGTACCAAAGTGTACGAAAATATTGTTAAAGGCGAACACAAAATTGATGCTGGTATGCCAGAATCATTTAACGTGTTAGTGAAAGAAATCCGTTCACTCGCTATCGACATCGACTTAGACCGTAACTAAATTATTATTTATGCGCTCTTAACGGCGCATTTTAGGAGAGAATTCACATGAAAGCTCTATTAGACTTATTTAAACAGGTAACCAAAGAAGAAGAGTTCGACGCGATTAAGATCGCGTTGGCTTCACCTGAAAAAATCCGTTCATGGTCTTATGGCGAAGTAAAAAAGCCAGAAACCATTAACTACCGTACTTTCAAGCCAGAACGTGACGGCTTGTTCTGCTCAAAAATCTTTGGCCCAATCAAAGATTATGAGTGCTTATGCGGTAAATACAAACGCTTAAAACATCGTGGTGTAATTTGCGAAAAATGTGGCGTAGAAGTGACGTTGTCTAAAGTACGTCGTGAGCGTATGGGCCATATCGACTTGGCTTCACCTGTTGCGCACATTTGGTTCTTAAAATCATTGCCATCACGCTTGGGCATGGTGCTGGATATTGCTTTGCGCGATATCGAACGCGTATTGTACTTTGAAGCATTTATTGTCGTCGATCCTGGCATGACTCCGTTAACACGTGGTCAATTGCTCACAGAAGACGACTATATTGCCAAAGTAGAAGAGTACGGCGATGAATTCAATGCGGTGATGGGTGCGGAAGCGGTGCGTGAATTATTACGCACCATGAACATCCATAACGAAATTGAAACATTGCGTGCCGATTTAGGGGCTACGGGCTCTGAAGCCAAAATCAAGAAAATCGCTAAGCGCTTAAAAGTGTTAGAAGCATTCCAAAAATCTGGCATTAAACCAGAGTGGATGATTCTTGAAATCTTGCCAGTATTACCACCAGAACTACGTCCATTGGTACCATTGGATGGCGGTCGTTTTGCGACTTCTGATTTGAATGACCTATATCGCCG
>JANLWF010000326.1:0-8224 GCA_031364385.1 Methylotenera sp. | reverse complement strand
TCGCAAGAGTTTCATGTGCTGGCAGATAGTGGCGAAGATGCGCTGGCGTATTGCGAAAACTCTGAATATGCTGCCAATGTAGAGCTGGCGGAGGCATTGCCAGCAACCAATACCCGCGCGGCTCCCAGCCATGCCATGCAGGAAGTTGAAACGCCAAAACAAACCACTTGTGAAGCGGTGGCCGAGCTGTTAGGCATTCCGCTTGAGCATAATGTAAAAGCGCTGGCGCTTATAGCAAGTGAGAAATTTTATCTACTATTATTACGTGCCGACCACAGCTTAAACGAAGTTAAAACCAGCAAAGTTTTAGGCGAATTTAGGTTTGCAACAGGTGACGAAGTGCGCGAGAACCTAAATGGCTGCCCACCAGGCTTTATCGGCCCCGTCGGCGTGGGTGCAAATGTAACGGTAATCGCCGATAGAACCGTGGCGCAAATGAGCGATTTTGTATGTGGTGCGAATAAGCCTAAATATCATCTACAGTATGTTAATTTTGGCCGTGATTTGCCAGAACCAACCTTGGTAGCGGATATTCGCAATGTAGTGGAAGGTGATGCTAGTCCCGATGGCCAAGGCAAGCTGAGTCTGTGTCGCGGCATCGAAGTCGGCCATATTTTCCAACTACGCACAAAATACGCAAATGCCATGAATGCAACGTTTTTAGATGAAAATGGTCAATCGCAAGTGATGGAAATGGGTTGCTATGGCATTGGCGTGTCGCGCATTGTGGGCGCGGCGATTGAGCAAGGTAACGACGAAAAAGGTATTATATTTCCGCTGAGTATGGCACCATTTGAGTTGGTGATTTGCCCGATTGGCATGGATAAAAGTGAAGCGGTAAAAAATGCTGCGAGTCAGCTTTACGATGATTGTAAACAAGCAGGCTTGGATGTGTTGCTAGATGACCGCAACGAGCGCCCAGGAGTGATGTTCGCCGAGAGCGATTTAATGGGCATTCCGCATCGTGTGGTGATTGGTGAGCGCGGGCTGGCAGAAGCTAGAGTAGAATACAAAGCGCGTGCAGGAGGCGAAGCACAAATGATTGATTTAACACATATTTTATCTAAACTAAATGAACTTATTTTAGCTAAATGAAGCAATTTTTAAGAATAATTTTGTTATGCACAGCGTTAATTAGCGCTGATATGGCTGTCGCTGGTAATCAGCGTGAAGAGCCCCTTTCTAACAGTGTAAAAGCATTGATGCAGAAATCGATTAGCGATTTAGCCTCGCCAAGGCTTATGTTTGCTAGTGAAACTGAAGGCCAAGCTTGGATGAGCGACATGTCGCAGCGCTTGGCCAAACGGCTACCAGATGCCACATACCGCCAAGAATTTTTAAGGTCTGTACATTATGAAGCCACGCGTGCGGGGCTAGATCCGCAATTGGTGCTGGGCTTAATTCAAGTAGAAAGTGCGTTTAAGAAATACGCGGTTTCTAGCGTCGGTGCCCGCGGTTACATGCAAGTGATGCCATTTTGGGTAAAAAGTATTGGCAATTCTGATCATAATTTGTTTCATTTACGACTTAATTTGCGCTACGGCTGTACTATTTTGCGCCACTATTTAGATATTGAACGTGGCGATTTGTACCGCGCGCTAGGCCGCTACAATGGTAGCTTAGGCAAGCCGCAATATCCAAATCTAGTGGTCGGCGCCTGGCGTAAAAATTGGGAATATACCACTCAAAAGTTTTGAAATAACGCACTAAATTAAAACTACATAAAATCTTTTTAAAACTAGCAATATCGCGCTCTAGCCAAACAAATTCAAAATCCCCGCTAAAAAAACTTGTCAATATGACAAAAATCATACTACACTGCGCTTTGTCATGTTGATGGAAGTTGGTGTGGCTTACAAATGAATCTAGCTTCACCTAACTAACGTTGATGACTGTAATTCTTTTAAACATTATTCTTACAAGAGTTTTACCTTAAATTCAGGGAGAAAAGCATGTCGAAATTAACAGGATTAGCATTGAGTATTGCAGTTTTAGGTGGCGTTTGGGCGTTTTTAGCGTTAGGTCCATTGGCAGGTTATGTATTGGTTTGGGCAGGTTTTATTGCTTGGGGTTGTTATTTTGCTTTGGGTGCAGATACAGCCGCATTACAAAAAACAATCGCAGGGATGATTTATGGTGCAGTAATAGCAGGCATTGCATTGGCTTTAGTGGGCGCTAATCCACTAGGTTTACCAGGTGCAACAGGTCCAGCGGTTTACATCGCAGTAACTGTTTTCTTGCTGGTGATTATTGCTAGTGTGCCAATGCTTTCTGCGGTACCAGCCAATGTATATGGCTATGCAGCAACTGCAGCTTATGCCCTGCAAACCACTGGTGCAGGCAGCCCTACTGCAATGGATATGACCAATCCTGTGTTATTGGTGGCCGTATCAGCAGTGCTAGGTGCGGTTTTTGGTATGATTTCAGGTAAAGTGGCGGGTATGCTTGGCAAGTAATTAAGTTTTGATTTAAAAAAACCGCATCCGACAAATTTTAAAGTCTTGTGCGGTTTTTTAGTTTTATCAATAGCTATTTCAATACTTTGAAGCCGTAATAAGTACCAAATTCACCTTCATTTTCGTGGTAAACAAATAACATGTCATTAGCATAACCTAGGCCGTTGAAATGATTTTGAGAGCGTAATTTCATGTCTTTAGGTAGCTCACTTTTCGCTACAAATTTACCAGCCAAATCAAACACCAAGGCGGCTTTGTGGTCAATATCTAGTAACAGAAACTCTTCACCTTTTATGCCAGTATAGGCAATAAAACTGTCGCTAATATCGTCAAATGCTGCGCCTGCTTTTGCTAAATCCAGTGTAATTTCGCCTGTTTTTTCACGCAGTTTTGGGTCCACAATAAATACTTTGTCGCTACGTGCTTGCTTGGCAAAATAGCGTTTATTGGCTGCATCATAAGTGGGCATGGTGCTTGAATGACCAAATGCGGGATTAAATTGCATCACTTCAACCGAGCTATCTTTTACCTCACCAGCCTCACTTAAATCTATAGAATACATGCCTGTATTGGCCGAGAAGCCAACATCACTGGAAATATTATAGGTAATTGTTTCTAATTTATTGGTGTTGGTGTTGAAGTAAATAGACCGATTATCGTAACCTGGCTTGGCTGAGTTAATGTACTTTCCTGCATCGTCATAGCTGTGAATTTGCGATTTAGAAACTGGGGCTTCGAATTCTGATCCCATGGGCGCTAAGCCCCCATCTGCAATGTAATAGCGCTTAAATGCGGGCACATAAGCCACGGTCATTGGGCGGGTAGTAGGTTTTTTAGCCAGAGCTATTTTAATGCCAACGCTAGCTTCTGGCAACACTTGTGCTTGCAAGGGTGGGTTTAGTACAAAGGCGGATGCAATAAGTGCGCTCATTAAAAGTTGTTTGAATATTGGCATTGGCTGAAAATTACTTTCTATAAATACATAATCTCTAAAATTACAGGGTTGAACGTCTCTTTAGTCTGTTCAGTTTACCAACCGTTCAATCTACTTTTTCTAATAACATGGCATCGCCATAACTAAAAAAGCGGTATTGTTGTTTAACTGCGTGAGCGTAAGCGCTTTTAATCGGTTCAAAACCCGCAAAAGCAGACACTAACATGAGCAAGGTGCTTTTGGGTAAATGAAAATTAGTGAGTAGTTTATCCACTATTTTAAAGCTAAAGCCTGGCGTAATGAAGATATTAGTTTCACCTTGGCCAGATGGTATTTTGCCGTAACGGGCAGCGCTCTCTAAAGCGCGTAAGCTGGTGGTGCCGACAGCAATTACCTTACCGCCTTTGATTTTAGTTGCTTCTATCATGGCAACGGTTTCGGCCGAGATATGATAAAGCTCGCTATGCATTTTGTGGTCTTCAATATTGTCCACGCGTACAGGCTGAAATGTGCCAGCACCTACATGCAAAGTCACGTAGGCAATATTGATGCCTTTAGCTTTTAATGTAGTCAGCATGGTCTCATCAAAATGCAAGCCCGCGGTGGGGGCGGCTACTGCGCCTGCGTGCTTGGCATAGACAGTTTGATAGCGCTCGTCATCCTCGGCCTCCGCCGCGTGCGTAATATACGGCGGCAAGGGTAAGGCACCATAAAGCTCTAGCAAATCAAGCACAGGCATATCGTGCAAAAATTTTACGTGAAATAAATCGTCATCACGACCAACCACTTCTGCGTCGATGAAGCTATTAATTGAATTGCCTAATTTAAGCCTAGTACCCGCCTTGGGTGAGCGTGAGGCGCGAATATGCGCCAATACATTGTGTGCATCTAAAACGCGCTCGATCAGCAGTTCTACGCTGCCGCCAGTGGCCTTGTGGCCAAACAAGCGCGCCTTAATCACTCGCGTGTCGTTAAAAACCAGCAAATCACCAGCAGATAAAAAATCAGGCAAATCAATAAACAGCTTGTCGCGCAACAGACCTGTGTTGCCGTCTAAATGTAACAATCGACTGGCGTTGCGAGCGTTTGTTGGATGTTGTGCAATAAGCACATCAGGTAAAAAAAAGTCGAAATCTTGGGTTCGCATTGCAAAAATTATTGCTATAATGGCTGGGCTGTAATTATACCTCAAGCCGGGATGGCGGAATTGGTAGACGCACGGGACTCAAAATCCCGCGTTGGCGACAACGTGGGGGTTCGATTCCCCCTCCCGGCACCACATAGAGTTATTTAGTAAACATAAGTATTAATCAATTGTAACAAATTGTTGCTATTTGCTTGAAGCAAACCAATTTTTATGCTAAATTTCTTTGTGTTTTTGAGTTGAGCGTAAAAAGCCCGAGCCTATTGGTTGTTAAAAACAAGAATTAAATTAAGTAGAGTTAGAAAAGCACTGGGTTCTGGTAATCACTAGGTGCTGGTAATAATGTCGTACTCCTGCTGAATTAAGCGAGTTTCCGATGTTATCGGATTAATAATTATTCACATTTAAGGTAAATTTAGTTATGAATAAGAAAGCTAGTTTCTTTCCAAGTAAGTTGCTAAGTGCGCTGCTTGGTACAGTTTTGTCAATGGTGATGGGTAGTGCGCAGGCAGCCTACGAGTTGAATCTGAAAGCTCCAGTGACTGAAATTGCGGGTCAGATTTATAATTTGCACATGTTGATTGTGTATGTGTGTTTGGTGATTTTTGTCGTGGTGTTCAGCGTGATGTTTTACTCTATCTATAAACATCGCAAATCAGTAGGTCATAAAGCAGTTCAGTTTCATGAACATCATATGCTTGAAGTTGTTTGGACTATTATTCCAGCGCTTATTTTAATTGCTATGGCAGTGCCAGCAACTAAAACAATTTTTGCGATGAAAGACACTACAGCGGCTGATATGACGGTTAAAGTAACAGGCTACCAGTGGAAATGGGAGTACGATTATCTGGATAAAGATGTGCGCTTTATTAGTACGCTGACTACGCCGCAAGATCAAATCGATAACAAAGCTGAAAAAGGTGAAAACTACCTGTTGGAAGTGGATAATCCTATGGTTGTACCTGCGGGTAAGAAAGTTAGAGTTGTGTTAACGGCACAAGATGTGATTCATGCTTGGTGGGTGCCTGAATTTGGCGTGAAGCAAGATGCGATTCCTGGCTTCATTAAAGAAGTTTGGTTCAAAGTAGATAAAGAGGGCACTTATCGTGGTCAATGTGCTGAGTTATGTGGCAAAGCTCATGGTTTTATGCCTATCGTGGTAGAAGCGGTATCGGAAGACAAATATAACGAATGGATAGCTTCTAAGCAAGAAGCTGCCAAAACAGCAGATGCTGGGTCTGACAAGGAGTGGACTAAAGAAGACTTGATGGTTGCTGGCAAAACTGTCTACGAGAAAAACTGTGCGGTTTGTCACCAAGCAAGTGGCGCAGGTTTACCGCCAGCATTCCCAGCTTTGACTGGCAGCAAAGTAGCCACAGGCGCTATTGAAGGGCACCTTGATATTATCCTAAAAGGTAAAAATGTGATGCCAAAATGGACAATGCTGAGCGATGTCGATATTGCTGCAGTCACAACTTACGAGCGTAATGCTTTAGGTAATGCTGTAGGTGATGTGTTACAGCCAGCAGCAGTAAAAGCAGCGCGCGCTAAACTTTAAGATTTTATTTTTAGATAAATATATTTGCTGTAGTTTTTAGGAGAAATTGATGAGTACTACATCTGCAACACATCACGACGACCATGCGCACGATAGTCATGGACATCCTACAGGGATTATGCGTTGGGTAAAATCTACCAACCATAAAGATATTGGTACTATGTACCTATGGTTCAGCTTCACCATGTTCCTGTTTGCAGGTGCCATGGCAATGGGTATTCGTGCTGAATTATTTCAACCTGGTCTTCAGTTTATTCAACCGCAAACGTTTAACCAGCTGACAACCTTGCATGGTTTGATTATGATTTTCGGCGCAATTATGCCAGCGTTTGTGGGTTTTGCTAACTGGCAAGTGCCGTTGATGATAGGTGCGCCAGACATGGCTTTCCCACGACTCAATAACATGAGCTTTTGGTTGTTGATTCCTGCGGCAATTTTGCTAATAGCTTCAATCTTTGTTCCTGGTGGCGCTGTCGCGGGTGGTTGGACGATGTACCCTCCACTGTCAATTCAGGCTGGTATGTCGATGGATATGTCCATTTTTGCATTGCATATTTTAGGCGTGTCTTCGATTGTCGGTTCTATTAACATCATTACTACCATTTTCAATATGCGCGCTCCTGGCATGACTTTAATGAAAATGCCAATGTTTGTTTGGACATGGTTAATTACAGCTTATCTGTTGATTGCCGCAATGCCAGTATTGGCGGGCGCTTTAACCATGCTGATTACTGATCGTCACTTTGGTACGCATTTCTTTAATGCGGCGGGCGGTGGTGACCCTGTGTTGTTCCAACACGTATTTTGGTTCTTTGGTCACCCAGAAGTTTACATCATGATTTTGCCAGCTTTTGGCATCCTTTCAACTATTATCCCAACGTTTGCCCGCAAGCCTTTGTTTGGTTATGCATCAATGGTGTATGCCACTGCGGCGATTGCGGTGCTTTCATTCGTAGTGTGGGCACATCATATGTTTACTACGGGTATGCCAGTAGCAGGTCAGCTGTTCTTTATGTATAGCACGATGTTAATTTCTGTACCAACAGGCGTAAAGGTATTTAACTGGGTGGCAACGATGTGGCAAGGTTCAATGACCTTTGAAACACCGATGTTATTCTCTGTAGCGGTCGTGTTCCTATTCACGATAGGTGGATTTAGTGGTTTGGTGCTTGCCATATTACCAGTGGACATTCAATTGCAAGATACCTATTACGTTGTAGCGCATTTCCACTATGTTTTGTTCTCTGGCGCAGCTATGGCGATTATGGGTGGTGTTTATTACTGGCTACCTAAATGGACTGGCCACATGTACGACGAAAAGCTTGGCAAATGGCACTTCTGGTTGACTACGATTGCTTTTAACGTCACCTTCTTCCCAATGCACTTTACGGGTCTAGCAGGTATGCCACGCCGTATTCCAGATTACTCACAACAATTCGCAGAGTTCAATATGATCTCTTCACTAGGTGCTTTTGCCCTTGGTTTAAGCCAACTGTTGTTCTTGTATGTGGTCATCAAATGTATCCGTGGCGGTGCAAAAGCGACTAATCAAGTATGGGAAGGCGCGGAGGGTCTAGAGTGGACAGTGGCATCACCTGCACCATTCCACACTTTTGAGACACCACCACAAGTTAAATAACTAAGTTTAAGTAAGTGATATACAAAATATTTAGGGAGCAAACATGAGTCAGAATACAAAAAATTATTATTTACCAGGCCCATCATTTTGGCCGCTAATAGCGTCGATATCTTTATTTTTATTGGCTGGTGGCTTCACCATGGTGCTGAATAAAATAGCCATGGGTACACCTCTGATGATTGCAGGCGGCGTATCACTTGCCTATTTGCTATTTGGTTGGTTTAGCGAGGTGATTGGCGAAAGTGTCAGCAAGTTTTATAACAAACAAGTTGATCTTTCTTTCCGTTGGGGTATGGGCTGGTTCATATTCTCAGAGGTAATGTTCTTCTTTGGCTTCTTTGGTGCATTGTTCTATACGCGCAATGTTTCTGTGCCTTGGTTGGCAGATGCCAAATTACTTTGGCCAAACTTTGTAGCTGGCTGGCCAACATCAGGCCCTGGCATAACAGAAGCGTTCACGGCAATGGGACCATGGGGCTTGCCAGCTATCAAT
>JANLWF010000292.1:0-3891 GCA_031364385.1 Methylotenera sp. | reverse complement strand
GATATCAGCATTCATTTTGCGCAGCGATGCTAAATCAAAAGGTCGGCTTGGTAGTACTTTGTTTGAATTTTTATCGAGTGAGTCTGCGCCAAATGCAGGGCCTAAATCGGTAATGACTAGCTTACCTGCCAATTGCCCTTTTAATAAAGGCGTCGCTAACGATTTATCATAAGTAAAACGACCGTTTAAAACGCTGCCACCAATGTTTAATTGATCAATGTGGGTACTCCAAATTAAACCTTGTTTTTCTATTGAACCTTTGGTGCTAAATACGGCTGTTGTTGGCAAAGTAACGTCTAGCAGATCGCCTACCGCAGCTAATGAAGGGCCTTTTAACTTGAAGTATCCCTCAAAATTACTTGGGTGCATGATGTCTTCGGTGGTGCCTTCAAACCATAAGTTAGCACGACCAACAGTGGCGTTAACTGTCATCACTACGGGTAATTTTTCTGATCGATTCTTTTTTGATGGCTCAATGATAGTAGGTAACCTGCCTGTAGAGACCAGTTCAATTTTTAGTGGCAAGGATTGGTAACGACCAGTAGCGCTTGCAGTTAGCTTGCTATTTTTTATCGCATTTGAACCCCCTTTTGCAGGGTTGCTAACAAGGGATAATTTAACCTCGATACTAGATTTTAATGGAACATCCTCAATGTGCAATAAACCATTTGTTAATAGCAATTGATCAAAAGCGGGTAAGTGTAAAGGTTTATTCGGGTCGCGTGGTTTATTAATAAATTGCCACGAAGCACGACCATCTGCCATGCGCTCAATGTAACTATCAAACTTACTTGCATGGAAGGCTTTAATACGCAGCGGCTGGCCACGATAGGCACGCCATATATCAATATAACGCAATTTAAGCAGGATATTATCGCCGTTAATAAAGTGAGGCTTAGCACTCCAGCTTGGTGCAGCAATGTGCAGTTTGGCTGTTTTTAAGGTAAATCCGCCTAAAAAACTGACATAAAATGATTGTATTTTAATTAATTGCTTATCACTGAATTGGGTGCTAATCACTTGACTATTATGGGTAATGGCTTTGGGTGAATTGGCTATATTGCTAAGCTCAAAACTCACTTTGCGGCTCATCAAGGAGGATAATTTTTTTTCTAATGGTTCTGCTAAAAAAGGCCAGCCTGCATATTCACCTAGAGCAACACTGATTATTACAGCAGCAATAATTAGAGCAGTTATGGTCCATTTATTTGTTAGGTTGGCCATACATACCATCCCGAATATTTATCATCTTGATAGGATTTAGGACGGCTTTGGCAAATTAGATACCAACTCGTAAGCTTATTAGATATTAATTTACTCATGGTACAAGATAATGTAATTAGATTTATTCATCTGTGCGAAAGCGAACATTGTCATGACAAATTTTTAATTAACTTAGCCACAATTAATTTTTTAAAAAAAACAAATTATGTGCGTTATCAGACGGAAGTTTGGTACAAATAAATTTAATCTCACTTTTTAGAAACGCATATGTTTTGCAAATAACCACCCGCAATAATTGGCAAATTTTTTACAAGCCTAATAAGGGTGAGTATTAGCAAAGGAAAAGCGTGCTTGCATTTAAACCCACCCCGACTGTACCCCAGTTTAAGACGCGTGAAATTACCTTATAAATGACCCCTAAAAAAAAGTTACACACCCAGTTATCTGAATTTAATCAACATCGATTAGCACCTACTTTTATTGCTGACGACTGGCCATCATCAATTCAAACAGATGCAGATTTGTTAATTAAGGAAGGCAAGTTTGTAGAACATGAACGACAACATGTTCAACAATATTTAGTCCATATGCCAAATGAGGTGGAAGCTTTTATGCAATGGTTTGAAAGTTTAAAGGAAGAAGCACCGGGTCAAGGTGACGCCTTATTTCCATGGTTAGCGACAAATGCCACCATGGAACAAATGCGTTGGTTTTTGCAGCAAGAAGCAGCTGGTGAAGCAGGTTTCGAGGACTTAGTAGCAATGACGCAAGTGAAATTGCCACCTCAAGCCAAGTTGGAAATGGCACGCAATTATTGGGACGAGATGGGTCGTGGTCATCTAAACTCAATGCATGGCTTAATGTTAGAGAGCACAGTTAAAAACTTGAATTTGAAGCCTAGCATTGAAGAAACAGTTTGGGAATCGTTGGCACTGGCTAATTTAATGCTGGCAATGGCGATGAACAGACGTTATGCGTATCAGTCTATTGGTGCATTAGGCGCAGTGGAAATGACAGCGCCAACTAGAGTGGGCTTTGTGAATGAAGGTTTAAAGCGTTTAAATGTGGACTTTGAAACGAGAAAATATTTTCAGCTACATGCCACGCTAGACATCAAGCATTCTGAAGCTTGGAACCGCGAAGTGATTTATTCATTAGTGAAATCTAACCCACAAACAGCAAAGCCGATAGCCGAAGGCGCATTAATGCGTTTGTGCTGCGGGGCAAAAAGTTATGAAAAATATAAACAGGTTTTTGGTATTCACGCTAATGTGCATTAATTATAGAAAATGCTATATAGCCCCAATCGATTAATTGTTGTAAATCTCCCGCCATAAGATTTGCGCCAATATCTTGTCGATACCGCAAATTGGGCAATATGACTTTACTGGCTAACTTATAAGCTTGTTGGCGCGCAGCTTTAATCGTTTCACCACTACCAACAGCAGTGGCTATGTTGCCCGTCATGCCGCTTGTGACTAACTGATTATTTATTTTTGCCACTTCATTAAAATGCAAGCTTTGTAGATCATTTTTAGTGAGTGAAGAATCAAACAACACAGGCAAGCCTTTAGACAGCACTTCATAGCCATAGCGGTATGGAAAAGGGGGTGCGTTTAGCACTACGCCTGCGGCAAAACCTTCATCAGTCGCAAAATACAGGGAAGATTTTTGGAGCATGTTTTGAAATAGTGTGTCCCAAGAATCTTGATGTAAAGCAGCACAAATTGAGTGACCTGGATAACCAAATCGACTGGTAAATTCTAACGGCCAGAGCCCTTCTGCATTGGCTATCATGTTCAGATTGATATAACCGCAATAGCCACTTTGTTTTAGCTTAGTTTCAAGCTGCAGTAAGGTGCGTTTAAAAATAATTTCAGCGCCACGATAGGTAACAATGGTGCCCATTTCACCCGTCAGCTCACCCAAATCACCAGTAAAAAAGTATTTATGCTCCCAATCTAAACAAGCGGGTTGCAAAAAGCGCTCTCCATTAAAATAAGCCCCTACACCAATTTCAATGCCGCTTATATATTCCATCAAGACAAAATCGGCTATTGCAGTTTCTTGAATTTGCTGACTTTTGTAATGTGACAAAATTGCAATAAGGTCAGCGCCGTCTTCAGCTTTACCAACATAATTACGCGTACGTTCGCTATCGGCGCCGTTACTTTTATACACATAGCGTTTTTTGGTTGTGTGAATAAAGCTAATGGCTGTGTCGTAATCGGTAAATTTAAAAGTTTTGGCAATTGGCATGCCCATTTCATGCATGATTTGTTGACCGTACTCCCGACTACCTTCAAGCATATCGCCAAATGCACTGCCACCGATTACCAGGTAACCCTCTTGTCGCAAAGCATCTTGAATTAAGCCTTTGGTTGCAGATTCAAACAAAATAATGCCATCTTGCCCTGCTTTACGAATCCAATCTAACTCTCTACGCCAATCTTGCGTAAAATTTAAAATACCCGCATAAACATCATGATAATCCGCGTTTTCTACATACACTTTTACATCGTGCCCTGCTTCACTCAATCGAATATACATGGCACCTAAATCACAATATTCTCCTATCCCTAAAAATCTCATGTGAAGGTTTATCCCGCCTGTTTTCGAGCAGTTAAAACGACTGCTGCAATCCTATCTGCCTTATTGTATGTCTCG
>JANLWF010000310.1:0-3155 GCA_031364385.1 Methylotenera sp. | reverse complement strand
CTTCTGCAGCCAATACAGTTTCTAATAAAACTCTTGAACTTTCAATATCTTCAGCAATTAGAATTTTCATTTTTACTTTCACTACTTTTAGTTTTACTTACGACAGCTTTGATTACGGTTTCTTTGCTTCTAGCTTCTTTGGCAATCACTGCCTCAATCTGCTCAACCACCAACATGGGGTCAATCGGCTTTTCAATATAGGCGTACAGCCCGCTGCCAACAACTTTTCTTTATCCCCTGACAAGGCATATGAAGTCATGGCAATAATGGGTATGGCTTTATCCACGGGGGGTGCACACGGATGCGCTTTAACACTTCTAATCCACTTATATCCGGTAATTGTATATCTAAAATGATAAAATCGGGTGGAATGCTCAAAGCTTGTTGCACACCTTCTAGACCTGTCTTAGCAAAACGCGTTTCGTACCCCGCTTGTTCCAAAATAAATCGAATCAATTCTAAATTATTTTCGTTGTCTTCTATAATCAAAGCTGTCTTCATTTTTAGAGATTCTCTAAAACATCTAAAATAGTTGTATTGTTTTGCTCAACCATTTTGGGCATTTTAATGGGGATAGTAATAGTGAAAATACTCCCCTCTTCTGGTTTACTTGTCACCTCTATAGTACCGCCAAGTAGTTCAGATAAAATTTTGCGTGTTAAATACAACCCTAAGCCCATTCCTAGCGTTTTAATTTTTTAAACCCGAATCAATACGTTCAAAAGGTTTAAAAGGAATAGCCATATTAGCCTTGTTAATATCTATACCCGTGTCTTGAGTAGAGGTACGCTCGGCTGACGTGAGCAAGTCATTTGCTAAACATAAGTTTTGCCAGAGCAGAAGACAGCATATTGCTAATAGTTGGCAGAGGTTGCTGCGAAAAAAACCACTTTTTACCAAGTTACCCCCTTAGTATCGCATTCTTGTTTTTATTACCTTACTATATACATAACGATGTGCAATTACTTGTATTAATTGAAATTATTTTAATTTTAACTTAATTTATTAAGGACTATTACGCATAAAATCTGCCACGCCGTAAAGTTGCTCAGCGAGTTTTTGCATCAGTTTATTGTCCATATTAAGGCTTTGCATGGCTTTTATCATGCAATACATCCATTGATCACGCTCAGGTTCACCAATACTAAATGGCATGTGTCTTTGACGCAACCTAGGGTGACCATAGCGCTCAATATACAACTGCGGCCCACCTGTCCAACCCGTGAGGAACATAAATAATTTTTCGCGAGCTTCGGTTAAATCTTTAGCATGATAAGCACGTATGGGTGCGACTTTGGGGTCGCTATCCATAATATCGTAAAAAGTTTCTACCAGTTCGCGCACTTTTTCAGCACCCCCATTATTGCCGCCTAGCAGCTCGTAAAAGGTAGATTGATTGCTACTAGCGTCTTCAATTGTATTCAGCATATTACTTTAATGCATAGTGTGTTTTGTAGGAGGGGCTTATAGCCCCGAATCTTTTTGCCAGCATCATCGCGATTACAAGTCGCTCCTACATGGGTTTTACCAAACTCGCCGCCAATTTAGCACGTGCTCTAGCTTCATCCGTATCTTTACCAGTCGCCAAGGCCACGCCCATGCGCCGCTTTACAAATGATTCAGGTTTGCCAAATAAACGCACGTCGCTACAAGGCACAGCCAGAGCGGCTTCCAGGCCATCATATTGTAAGTTTTTAGATGCAATTCCACCGTAAATTACCGCACTTGCACCCGCGTCCGTCATGCTTACATCGACAGGCAAGCCCAAAATAGCGCGTGCGTGCAGCTCGAATTCGCTTAATCTTTGCGTACACATAGTCACCATGCCCGTGTCGTGCGGGCGTGGGCTTACTTCAGAAAACCATACTGCATCGCCCTTAACGAACAGTTCCACCCCAAACAGCCCCAAGCCCCCAAGCGCATCGGTAATGGTTTTGGCGATGGTTTGTGCGTTTTTAAGCGCACCTGAAGTCATGGCTTGTGGCTGCCAACTTTCGATATAATCGCCGTTTTTTTGTACGTGACCAATTGGCTCGCAGAAGTAGGTTTGAATCTCGCTCACTGCATTTTTGGCGCGCACAGTGAGTAGCGTAATTTCGTAATCAAAATCAATTTGCCCTTCTACAATCACCACACCCAAATTCACACGCCCGCCTGTCGCGGCGTAATCCCACGCAGCTTGCACCTGTGCTTGTTCGGTGACGCGCGATTGGCCTTTGCCGCTGGATGACATGGTGGGTTTGATGAAACACGGATAGCCTATGCCCGCGTCGCCATTAGTTCCATCAATAGCTGCTTGCAGCTCGATTGCCGAACGCGCAAATGCATAAGGTGAAACGGGTAATTTGAGTTCTTCTGCGGCTAAGCGCCGAATGCCTTCGCGGTTCATGGTGAGTTGCACGGCTTTAACGGTGGGAATCACCGTAAACCCTTCTGCCTCAATTTCCGCTAACGCATTGGTGTTTAGCGCCTCAATTTCTGGCACAATTAAATGTGGTTTTTCTTGGTGGATTAAGGCTTTTAAGGCTACTGCATCGGTCATGTCAATCGTATAGGCCTTATGCGCCACCTGATGTCCAGGCGCATTTTCGTAACGATCGACCGCGATGACTTCTACCCCAAACCGTTGTAAAGCTATGATGACTTCTTTGCCCAACTCGCCGCTGCCCAGCAGCATGACTTTGGTGGCGGAAGGTGTGAGTGGTGAACCAATTGTCATGTAAAACTCCAGCTTAAACTTAACATTTTATTTAAGGTGAAATAATAACACGAGGCCAGTAGCCTCGTGCTAAATGCGGTTTGCAATAGTGCTAAGAAACCAGATTAATCGATATCAATCGCAGGCGCAGATTTTTTAGCGCCACCAAACTCGTAGCGCACCCCTAGCCACGCGGCGCGCGGCGCGCCTGGCGATTGAAATTGCTCAGCTTGCCAATCGGCAGGGTTTGCATTAAAGCTTTTATTGGCGGTGTTAAAGGCGTTGGTGCCTAAAATACCTAAGCTTGCGTAATCTTTGTCTAAAATATTGGTCACCTTTAAAAAACCGCTCCAGTTTTGGTGAAAGCGCCAATTGGCATCGGCATTAAACACGGTATAACCCGCTACTTTGCCGTTTACATCATTATTGTTTTCGTCGCCACGCGCGAAAATACTGC
>JANLWF010000300.1:0-6290 GCA_031364385.1 Methylotenera sp. | reverse complement strand
GGGTCTAGCGACTGTGCCGCTTGTGCGCTGTAACCCACGTCAGTGCTGCCATCTGGCATGTAGCGTACGACTGACGGCAACAGCGCGTGACCGTCGTCGTCCACCAGTACGCTAGTCATGCCGCTACGCACGGTGGCGACTAGCGAATTGGTGGTGCCAAGATCAATGCCAACCGCCAGCTTGTGTTGATGCGGTGCGGTGGATTGGCCAGGTTCGGAAATTTGTAGTAATGCCATTGTTATGCTTCTAAATGTTCAATTGCTTTATGAATATCCGCGCATACTTTATCGATAAAAATCAGCTTGCGCGTAGCGTCTGTGGCGGCTACGAAGTCTTTTTTGACATCAAATAAATCCGCTAATTCAGCCTGCAGAATTTTTGCGTCACTTTGCATTTCAGCCAATAATTGCTCTAAATCGCCCATGTTTTTCGCATCTTTTGCGTCTTCCATCGCCTCGCGCCATTCCATTTGCTGCATCAAAAAATCATACGGCATTTTGGTATTGGTTTCACTGATCGCATTAATGCCTTGCAAGCCTAATAGATATGCGGCTCGCAGGGCAGGTGATTTAAGTGTTAAATAAGCCTCGTTGGCTAGTGTAGCGGTTTGCATGGATTGTAGCTTTTCGGCAGATGTACATGCCACAAAACGGTCTGGATGGCTTGCAGATTGTATGGCGCGGTAATTGCTTTCTAATAAATTTAAATCAATTGCAAAACTTATTGGCAAATTAAACAGCAAAAAATAATCTTGATTTGTAGCGGACATTAAATTTTAAAAACCTTTTAGATTCTTTGCTCAGAATAACAGTGTCTCGATTAATAAATATTCGTCATTCTGAACGACAGCGAAGAATCCAGTCTTGTTTTAAATTAGACCGTAAACGATTCGCCGCAGCCGCACTCATCTTTCACATTCGGATTGTTAAATTTAAAGCCTTCGTTCAAACCTTCTTTAGTGAAATCCAGTTCAGTGCCGTCAATGTAAGCCAAGCTTTTTGGGTCAACAATGACCTTCACACCATGGCTGTCAAAGCTCGTGTCTTCAGGGTTTAAGTCGTCCACAAACTCTAGCGTATAGGCCATACCAGAGCAGCCTGTGGTTTTAACACCCAAGCGCAAGCCTATGCCTTTGCCACGATTAGCAAGGAATTTTTCGACGCGGTTTGCCGCAGCTTCAGTTAAACTAATTGCCATTTACGCGGCTACTTTCGCAGCTTGTTTGGCTTTAATATCCGCCACTGCAGCTTTAATCGCATCTTCTGCCAATACTGAGCAGTGAATTTTCACTGGTGGCAAGGCCAATTCTTCGGCAATTTCTGAGTTCTTAATCGCGTAAGCTTGGTCAATGGTGCGGCCTTTTAGCCATTCGGTCACCAGTGAGCTAGATGCAATCGCCGAGCCGCAGCCATAGGTTTTGAACTTAGCATCTTCAATAATGCCATTATCGTTGACCTTAATCATCAACTTCATCACGTCGCCACAAGCAGGTGCGCCGACCATGCCAGTGCCTACGTTTGGGTCATTTTTGTCTAAACTGCCCACGTTACGCGGGTTTTCGTAGTGATCTAAAACTTTGTCTGAATATGCCATAATATTTCTCCTTAATAATTTAGCCTAGAGCAGTGAGTAGGGAGCCGAGAGGAAAACCTCAAAGCGCACTACTGATTTAGATATTAGCTCTTGGCTCTAAACTCTAGCTGCTTTTAATGCGCTGCCCACTGCACCTTGCTTATATCGATGCCGTCCTTAAACATTTCCCAAAGTGGGGATAATTCTCTTAATTTTTCAATCTTGCTTTTCATCAATTCAATCGTGTAATCCACGTCGGCTTCTGTCGTAAAACGGCCAAGTGAGAAACGGATTGAGCTGTGTGCTAGCTCGTCTGAGCGACCTAAAGCGCGTAGCACGTAGCTTGGCTCTAAGCTTGCAGAGGTACACGCAGAGCCGCTTGAGACGGCGATGCCTTTTACCGCCATGATCAGTGATTCGCCTTCTACATAGTTAAAACTAATATTCAAGTTATGCGGTACGCGATGGCTTAAATCGCCATTCACGTAGGTTTCCTCAATGTTCTCTAAGCCATGTAAGAGCTTGTCGCGCAACTTAGTGATGCGTGCGTTTTCAAATTCCATTTCTTCGCGCGCAATTCTAAATGCTTCGCCCATGCCCACAATTTGATGCGTGGCTAATGTGCCGCTACGCATACCGCGCTCGTGGCCGCCGCCGTGCATTTGCGCCTCGATACGAATGCGTGGTTTGCGGCGTACATACAGTGCGCCAATGCCTTTTGGGCCATAGGTTTTATGCGCGCTAAAGCTCATTAAATCCACTGGCAATGTCGCTAAATCAATCTTCACTTTACCCGTGGCTTGTGCGGCATCCACGTGGAATATCACGCCAGCTTCGCGGCAAATATTGCCAATTGCAACGATGTCTTGAATCACGCCAATTTCGTTATTGACCATCATCACACTGGCTAAAACTGTATCAGGCTGAATGGCCGCTTTAAACTTAGCCAAGTCAATGAGGCCATTTGGTTCTGGCTCTAAATAAGTGGCCGTAAAACCTTGGCGTTCAAGCTCGCGCACAGCGTCAATCACCGCTTTATGCTCGGTGGCGATGGTAATAATGTGCTTGCCTTTGGCGCTATAAAAGTTGGCTGCGCCTTTAATCGCCAAGTTGTTTGATTCGGTCGCGCCCGATGTCCACACGATTTCGCGCGGGTCTGCGCCGACCAATTTCGCGACTTCTTCACGGGCATTTTCTACGGCTTTCTCGGCCTCCCAACCAAATGGATGGCTGCGCGACGCAGGGTTGCCGTAATGCTCCGTCAGATACGGAATCATCAGTGCTGCGACGCGAGGATCTACTGGCGTGGTGGCCGAGTAATCTAAATAAATGGGTTGTCTGTCAGTCATAATCTCTTTCAAATAAAATCTAAATCTTTAATAGATTGCGGGTTAAGCCCGCAATGTCAGTAACTAAGCTGCCATTGCGGTTAAATTTTTCAATCTGGCTAATTCGTTTTTAAGCACAACTAAAAAATGCTGCACTTGCTCTAGGGTGTTGCTCATACCAAAACTCACTCGCACCGCGCCACGCGCCAAATCTTCGTTTATGCCCATCGCTAGTAATACATGGCTTGGCTTATCGCTGTCAGATGAGCAAGCCGAGCCACTGGCGACGGCGAATCCTTTGCGATCTACCGCCATTACTAGAGTTTCCCCATCCATATTGGGGAAAGCGAAAAAGCTAGTGTTGGGGATGCGCAAATCGCTCTGCCCAAAAATGACCGCATTCAATTTGCTTAGGCCAATTTCCAAGTGTTTACGTAAGTTTTCGGTGTGCATATCAAATGCACTTAGGTGACTTACCGCTAGCTCGCAAGCTGCGCCAAAACCTACAATCGCTGCGACATTTTCAGTGCCGCTACGCAAGCCTTTTTCTTGCCCACCGCCGTGTAACAATGGCTGAATATCGATACGTTTATCTAACACCAACGCGCCTGCACCAAGCGGCCCACCAATTTTATGGCTGGAAATCGTCATCGCATGTACATTTAGCGCGAAAAAATCGACAGGGATTTTACCCAAAGCTTGCACTGCATCGGTATGCACGTAAGCCTTGTGTTCGCGCGCCATTTCAGCCACTTTTGCAATATCTTGAATCGCGCCCGTTTCGTTATTCGCTAACATCACCGATACCAAGTTAGTTGGGGTTTGCAACAAGGTTTGCAAGTGCTGCATATTAATGTTGCAGTCCGCATCCACCTTTATACTTTTTGCCTTCCAGCCACGTGACTGCATGGCGAGGGCTGGGCGCGACACGCATGGGTGCTCAATCGCACTGGTTAAAATTTGTCCCGCATCTAAATTGCTACAAATACCGTGCACCGCGAAATTATTCGCTTCGGTGCCGCTGGCAGTAAATACAATTTGTGTGGCATAAGCGCCCACCGCGTTCGCTACTTGCTCGCGCGCATGTTCCACCGCAGCGCGTGCTGTGCGACCAAAGCTATGGCGACTGGTCGGGTTGCCATGTTGATTCGCCATAAACGGCAGCATCGCCTCTAAAACCTCAGTTTTTAGCGCGGTGGTGCTGTTGTGGTCAAAATAAACTTGTGACATTTAAGCAGTTACCTCTTCACAAACTGTTGTTTTTCTTGGCGAAAAATGTACTTTGGTTGGTGTTAATCCCGCATCATTTTGGCGTTGATTTTCAACCAATTCGGCCAAAGTCACACCTGATAAATAATCTAAAATTTTGTCGTTAAGCGAGGCCCATAAATCGTGCGTCATGCAGCGGCCAGTATCATGACAATTTTCTTGTCCGCCGCACTGGGTCGCATCAATCAGCTCATGCACCGCAGCAATAATGTGCGAAACTGATATTTCGCCATGCGGTTTAGCAAGGCGATAACCGCCGCCTGGACCGCGTACGCTGGTGACCAAACCTTGACGACGCAAGCGCGAAAATAGTTGCTCTAAATATGACAGCGAAATAGCTTGGCGCTCGCTAATACCAGCCAGCGTGACGGGGCGACTATTTTCAGAATCTTTGGCCTCATTCAGCGCGAGGTCTAGCATCGCAGTAACCGCAAAACGGCCTTTGGTGGTGAGTCTCATAATGCGTACATTCTATAATAACCTACTATTTTAGTCAATTATTATTGGGTTTAGTTCTAGGGTGATTGTTGTTTTAGTTTTTTGCTGGAAAAAGCCACCGCAACATCGCTATCAGATGCTGTAATATAGCTTATTTGCGTTTGTAAGGCTTTGATATCTTTATCTTGTTTTTCAGCGTGCTTCAATAAATCGTGAATCACCTTGGTCAAGGCTTCAGGGTTAAGCTCATCGTTTTCATCGCCACCCATTGCGTAGGCGCTAAATTTAGTTTTTTGAGTTTCAGCTTTGGCTTTTTCTTCTTCCAAAACCCGCGCAGGAATACCTACTGCGGTCGCGTTTTCAGGTACATCTTTTACTACAACGGCATTTGAGCCGATTTTTGCATTTTTACCAATGGTAATCGGCCCCAGCACTTTCGCGCCCGCGCCAATCACCACGCCTTGTTCCAGCGTTGGGTGGCGCTTACCTTTGTTCCAACTGGTTCCGCCAAGCGTTACGCCGTGATAAAGCGTGCAATCGTCGCCAATAATCGCCGTCTCGCCAATTACCACCCCCATGCCGTGGTCAATAAACACGCGGCGACCAATGGTAGCACCTGGATGAATCTCAATGCCCGTAAGCCCGCGACCAATATGCGAGAATACACGACCAAGCCAATACAAGTGCATGCCCCACAGCCAATGGCTAAAGCGGTGCATAATCAACGCATGCACGCCAGGGTATGTGGTGAGCACCTCAAGGTGACTGCGCGCGGCGGGGTCGCGCTCGAACACGATTGAAATATCTTCTTTAATATGGTTAAACATAATTTAACTGGCTATAAATAAAGCGTAATTATGCCATAAAACTTAATTGTTGACTAAATTAGTAGGTTAAACTAATGCTTAGTTAAATTAATTAGCAAGTTAAATTAATCAGACTAATAAATTGATTAATTAGTTAAATAGATTAAAATTCTTCTAAGCAATCAAAGCCAATGCGCATATTTAATCGCATAAACCACAGTCGAAAAGAGGAATATGAAAATTAGACAGCACCTCACAAGGATGGTGATTTTAAGTGTTTTTATGGGCATATCTTTGGCTTTGCCTGTAACGGTATTGTTTGCAAAAGAATCATTAAGCCACAAATCACGTGCTGCCCATACCAAACCAATTACTGGTATAGCTTCGTATTATGGCGGAAAATTCCATGGAAAACGTACGGCCAGCGGTGAAGTATTTAACAAAAACGCAATGACTGCCGCCCACCGCAGTTTGCCATTTGGCACGAAAGTGAAGGTCACAAACTTGCGCAATGGTAGAACCGTGCTTGTTAGAGTCAATGACCGTGGCCCTCACGTTCGTGGGCGAATAATTGATTTATCGCAAGCGGCTGCGAAAAAAATTGGTTTATCGCACGCGGGCACTGCGCGCGTTAAGTTGGAAGTGCTTAATAAAGTAAAATCAAGATAGTGCGTTTGTATTTTCAACGCTTATTTAAGAAGTCTTGATTGTATTTTATGTTGATTAAGCCGTCATCTTGAATTCAATATTTTGTGTGCTTTCTCGGCTCTTGCGTCAGCGTTAGCACGCCTCTTAGCAAGTTTACTTCTTCTTTTTCAAGTCGTGCGCGGCTATACAGGCGGCGCATGCGCTCGAACAGTTTTTTTGGCGCGTTTGG
>JANLWF010000275.1:0-2603 GCA_031364385.1 Methylotenera sp. | reverse complement strand
TCCAGCGCAGAGAACGCTTCATCCATGAGCATGAGTGACGGATTGACAGTAAGTGCGCGCGCCAGCCCTACGCGTTGTTGCATACCACCGGAGAGTTGTGCAGGCATGTGCCTGGCAAACGTATTTAAGCCGACTTGCTCTAACACTTCCATTGCACGACGTTCGCGTTCTTTCAGCTCTACGCCTGCAATCTCCAGCCCAAAAGCCGCGTTTTCTATCACGCTACGGTGTGGCAGCAAGGCAAACGATTGAAACACCATGCTCATATCGTTGCGGCGTAAATTAAGCAGCTTTTCTTTGCTCATGGCGGCTACGTCTTGGCCATCTACAATCACGCTGCCAGCAGTGGGCTCGATTAGGCGATTAAGCAGGCGAATGAGCGTGGATTTGCCCGAGCCAGAAAGCCCCATCAGCACGAAAATCTCACCTTGATTAATTTGGAATGAAGCGTCTAGCACGCCCACCACTTGGCCAGTTTGCCTAAGCACTTCATCTTTGTGCATACCATCGTACAACATCTTCATGGCAGCATCTGGCTTATTGCCAAATACTTTATACAGGTTTTTTACGATTACTTTAGCCTCTGTGTCCACTGCCTTAGTAGGTGTATTCATTGGACGTATCCCCTTATTTATTAGTACTAGCGATCCATCACTAAATCGCTGAGCGGTTTGGAGCAGCAAGGCAAAAACAGACCTTGATCAATCTCGCGCTGGCGGATGCCGCCGCCGTGTTTCATATCCACCTTACCTGAAACGAGTTTAGTTTTACAAGTGCCACACAAGCCTTTGCGGCATGAAGAGGGCAGGCGCAAACCAGCCGCAATACCTGCATCTAATACAAATTGATTGGGCGCACACTCAACGGTGACACCACTTTTGGTGAGCTCTACTTTAAAATTGGAGGTATCTGTAACGCTGCCATCAGTTTTAGTTTCGGCTGGTTCGCTCACAGCTAATTCTGCAAAATTAAAACTTTCTTCATGATATTGCGCCATATTAAAGCCCGCAGAGGCAAGCATAGTGCGCACCGCCGTCATATAAGGCGCAGGGCCACAGGTGAATACTTCACGCTGCAAAAAATCGGGTGCGATTTGTTTAAGCGCTTCCAAATTTAGATAACCCGTCGGCATGTACCAATTAGCTTCATTTTCAAGCTTTTCGCATATATAAGCAGCGCTAAAATGCGGCTGATTAAATTGCATTAAGTCTAATTCTTTGCGAAAAATAATGTCTGCAGGCGTGCGTGCGCTATGCACAAACGCTATATCTGCATCTTCGGCTAGGTCGTGAAAAGCGCGCGCCATGGACATGAGCGGCGTAATGCCCGAGCCGCCAGACAAGAATAAGTATTTATTGGCAGGTGCAAGCGCGTAGCTAAATTCGCCCGCTGCGCCCAATACAGAAATTTTACCACCGACTTTTAAATGATCATGCAACCAGTTAGAAACGATGCCATTGGGCTGACGTTTAACGGTGATAGAAATAGTGTGTGGGCGCGTGGGTGTTGACGAAATAGTGTAACAGCGATTGATGCTTTCGCCGTTAATTTCCAGCTCTAGCGTAATAAATTGCCCTGGCAAAAACCGAAATAGCGCAGGCTTTTCTGGCCTAAAGAAAAAGCTTTTTACGTCGTGCGTTTCTTGGCGAATTTGGCAGCACACCAAAGCATGATCTAGGTCTGCATCCCAAATGGACAGGGTGGCATCCCAAAATTTTTGCGTATTTCTTGTCATGTTATACACAGGCTTTAATGGGGATCACCGTTGCGCTGTTTACCGTTGCTAACTCTAAGCGCTGTATATACCAGTTGGTGAACTTTTCTACCAGCTCCTCGGTGTAGGGCGAATAAGGGCCTGGCTCGTAGCGGTCGCTATGCACGCCACGTTGCGTGCGCTCTACTAAGTCGGAATCTTGCTTATTGGTTGCGCGCCATACTTGGCTAAGTCTATTAATATCGTAATCCACGCCCTCAACCGCGTCCTTGTGTACCAGCCATGTGCTGCGAACCAGTGTTTGTTCGGCGTCAATCGGCAATGCGCTAAAGGTCACAATATGGTCGCTCATAAAATGGTGCCAAGAGTTAGGCTGTGTCCAAAATGATAGCCCGCCCAAGTTGCGCAGTGTTAAATCGCCTAGTAATTTTTGGCTGGCAACTTTGCCATCCATGGTTTGCGATTCGCCCGCTTTTTCTAATGGGAGCCTTTGAGTGCGGTAAGCAGTAGCACAGCCATCCAATAAATCAATCTCGACGGACGGCAAGCCACAAGCCGCCCAGCGATTATTTTCTGATACAATTAAATCGCGAAATTCTTGCACTTTCTCGGCGTTTTCTGGTGACGGCTGATAGCCAAAACCAAATTCATACATTGAGGCTAGCAGCTCAGGATGGTTAGCCACGCAGTGGTAGCACTCGCGGTTATTCTCCATAGTGAGCTTCCAGTTGCCATTTTCGATTATATCTTCCTGCAATGCTACTTTGCAATCGGCTAAGCGATGTGGCGCAATATAAGGCTCCATGGCTTTTTTCATATCGGCAAAATCGGCAGGTGGGTTATCGCTCAAGCAAATAAAAATCAGTCCCGCGATATTGCCCACATGCAC
>JANLWF010000244.1:0-5733 GCA_031364385.1 Methylotenera sp. | reverse complement strand
CATGGCTGCTACGCGCAGAGCCATCCATCACAAATAGGCCTTGCGATTTAAAGCCACATTTAGTTAATAGCGCTTCAATACGGGCTTTCAAATTTTCATCAGCCAACGGTGTAAATTTGTTAAATAATGGCGCGATATACGTTGGGTAAACCGCTAGCATGATGATATTAAATACGCTCCATACCAGCCACAAATAAAACCACCAATATTGCCCTGCGCCTTGCATGAGCCACAGCGCGGCAAACAAAATTGGCAAACCTAAAGCTAGCCCTACTAGGCTGTGTTTAACTAAATCGCTAAAAAACATGGCTACTGTCATTTTGTTAAAGCCGAATTTTTCGTCAACGGTAAAGGTTTTGTAGTATTCAAACGGCAAATCAATCAAGCTGCTGATGAATAGGGCACTGCAAATGACCAGTGCACCACGAATAATGTCATGATTAGATAAAATATCTCGCCAGATATTATCGATTAATTGTAAACCGCCACCAATGGTAAGTGCTGCTAGTAATAAGGCTTGCACGACAGCTTCTACTAAAACTAATTTAGTTTTTGCAGCAGAATAATCAGCCGCTTTTTGGTGTGCCTCTAAGGAAATACTTTCTTTAAATGCCTGTGGCACTTGTCCGCGATGCGCGTGTACATAGCCAATGTGGCGCGAACCCAGCCAAAGTCGTGTAAGCGTGGTTGCAATGAGTAAGCCGATAAAAACAAAACTAAATGTAGATGCCATGTGTTTTCTAATATTTAAGTTAAACTAATAGTATTCTGAAGCATTTGCGCGCTGTTGGTTCACACGCCATGCTATAAAACCCTATTTTAATGGAAATCATGATGAATGCCCCTAGTAACAACACAAATAACGACAATTTAATTTGGCTAGATATGGAAATGAGCGGCTTGATGCCGGATTCTGACCGCATATTAGAGCTTGCCGTAGTGGTGACAGATGCTGAGCTCAACGTGCTGGGTGAATCACCCGTGTTTGTGATTCACCAAACCGATGCTGTGCTAGCAGGCATGGATGCTTGGAATCAGGGCACACATAAACGTAGTGGGCTGATTGATAAAGTAAAAGCCTCCACTTTAGATGAAGCCGCTGCAACCGAGCAAATGATTGTCTATTTAAAACAATTTGTGCCCGCAGGTAAATCACCCATGTGTGGTAATTCTATTTGCCAAGATAGACGTTTTATGGCGCGCTATATGCCTGACTTAGAAGCTTATTTTCACTACAGAAATTTGGATGTAAGCGTATTTAAAGAGCTGGCACGGCGTTGGAAGCCCGCTATTTATTCAGGCTTTAAAAAAGCCAGTAAGCACGAGGCTTTGGCAGATATTTATGAATCAATCGATGAACTTAAGTATTATCGTGAGCATTTTATTGTTAAATAGCTTGACGGAAATTTAGAATAAAAAAAAGGGCGCACAACTTAATGTTACGCCCCTAGGGAGGAGAAGTCAGCTTTGGAGAAGCTTAATTATAATAAGCATCAACTGTGCCAACTCTGTACTCAATTTTTCAGGAGCGTTTTTTCGTATAGTGCTAAGTAGTCAATCGCGCTGGAATCCCAGCTAATATCGCGGTTCATGCCGTTTTTCTGAATTTTTCGCCAAGTTTTCTTATCTTCCCAGCATTTAATTGCACGCTCAATGGTGACCAAAAGTGATGCACTAGTGACATTTTTTACCACAAAACCCGTCGCAATATTGTTATTAAGTGACAACTCATTCGTGTCGCAAACAGAATCCGCCAATCCGCCTGTCAGCGAGACAATTGGCGGCGTACCGTAAGCCAGGCCATACAATTGATTCAAGCCGCACGGCTCGAAACGCGATGGCATGATAAACATATCGCAGCCTGCCATGATGTTGTGCGATAGATGCTCGTGATAACCCGTATTCATGCTCACTTGCTCTGGATAACGCTCTGCAAACGCGTTAAATTCGGCTTCTAGCGCTTTATCTCCGCTACCTAAAATGGCAAACTGGCAACCTTGTTTGATTAATTTAGGCATTATTTCTGGTAATAAGTCTAAACCTTTTTGATGGGTTAATCGGCTTACCACGCCCAATAATGGTGCATCTGCATCTATATGAAGACCAAATTGTTGTTGCAATGCATGCTTAACCGATTTTTTGCCTGTAATGAGGCTATTACTATAATTTTTTGGCAAATGCACATCGGTGGCGGGGTTCCACTCTTGTGTGTCTATACCATTTAATATGCCAGTTAAGTCTTTACTACGTGTCTTCAGCAAGCCTTCCATGCCAAATCCAAAATTAGCTGTTTGAATTTCTTGTGCGTAGGTTGGACTTACCGTGCTTAATTTATCCGCATAAAAAATACCCGCTTTTAAAAATGATATTTGGCCATAAAATTCAAACCCGTTAATTTGAAAGTCTTTGGCTGGCAACTCAAGCACTTTAAGCCAGCTTGCACTAAAACAGCCTTGAAAAGCCAAGTTATGAATGCTTAATATCGATTTGGTGGCCGACTGGTCTACCAGCTTCATATAAGCCAATGCGAGGCCTGTTTGCCAATCGTTACACTGAATTAAATCAGGCTGCCAGTCTTTTAATGGGCTATTTTTGCTGCATAACATACTGGCCACGCGGGAAAGCACACCGAACCTAAGTGGGTTATCTACCCAATCTACGCCATTTTCATCGCTGTACGGGCCGCCTGTGCGTTCGTATAAGTGTGCGTTTTGTATGGCGATGACATCTAATCCGCTGTCAGGCATTTTGCCTGAGATTAAAGTGCAAGCATGGCCTAACACCTCAATGCTGCCGATGGTTTGAGCCGATTTTAGTTTTTGCAATACCGCGCTATAGCCAGGAATTAATATCCTAATATCGCCACTAAACTGCTTTAATTGGCTAATGGCTTTAGGCAACGCGCCACTCACATCGGCCAAGCCGCCAGTTTTAATGAGTGGGAAAGCTTCAGATGTGGCAATTAAAACGCGCAAATTATTCTCGCTACTAATTAAATGGTATATTTGCATTATAGTGCGTTAGGAAGTTTCTACAAACATATAAAACCACCGTTCGGACTTAAGTTTGTCGAAGTAATTTAAAAGCAGCCCTTCGACCATTCGACAAACTCAAGGCTCAGGGCGAACGGTGTGAGGGTGGATTACTTTTATTTGAAAGAACAATATGGTAGCAGGGCAAATCGTTTCAACGCAATGGCTAGCAGTGGGTGGCGGCGCAGCGCTAGGCGCATGGCTGCGCTGGGGCTTAGGCATCGCGCTTAACGCTAACATGTTGCCTATGGGCACTCTAATCGCCAACTTGGGCGGCGGATTGCTGATGGGCATGGCGATGGCTTATTTTATGACCACACCACAGCAAAACGAGCTGCGCTTATTTGTGATGACAGGCTTTTTAGGCGGCTTGACTACGTTCTCTGCATTTTCTGCCGAAGCGTTTAACTTTCTACATAAACAGCAATACGCTTGGGCGGCAGTGCATATTTCCAGTCATGTTGTGGGTAGTTTATTGATGACAGCAATCGGCTTTGCTACCGTGTTTTACTTGCGTAACTAGGTATTTGTACTAATTGAATAAACAAAAAAGCCCGAAATAAATCGGGCTTTTTTGTTGCCACAAAGATGACTATTTCTGTGTTTCTACCATTACTAGCGGTGCGTCAGCAGGGGTTGATGCAGCGTCTTTCTTCCAGTTTGGTGCTTTGCGTGGGGCTTTTGGTTTAGCTGGCTCAGCGATTACTGATGCTGGCTTTGCGTTACCCTTGGTTTCTACTAACTGCAAGCCACTGGCTGCCAAATCAACGGGTTTGGCGGTCTTTGCAGGTTTGCTAGGCTTGACTGTTTTTGGCGCGGCTGGTTTTTTGTCAGCTTTTGCATTTGGCGCTGCGTCAGCTTTAGGCGTTGTTTCTATAACTGCTGCAGTTTCAACTACTGCAGCTGTTGATTTAGCAGGTTTTTTATCTTTACGTGCTGCTTTAGGCTCTTTCGTGGTCGTTTCAACAACAGGCTCATAAGCCAATACCGGTGCGGCTTCTGGAGCAGGGTCATTTGGAACGAAAGCGGCTGCGTTTGGATCGCGGCTGGCATCACGGGCGCCGTCGCGATTTTTATTGCGATTACGACCACCACGGCGACTGCGTCCTGTACGTTCTGGGCGCGGCGTGTTGGCATCATCCGCTTGGTTGTCTGCTGGCGCAACAATTGCTGCTGCTTCAACTTTTTCTACGCGGACATTTTCTACAGGGCGATTCTCAGCCGGCCTTTCTGGACGCGGTGTACGCTCAGGACGTGGTTGCTGGCTATTTGCTTGTTGGTTAGTTTGCTGTGGGCGTTGGCCTTGCTGAGGCTTGTCATTACGCTCGGTATTGTTGCGGTCACGGCTATTGGCATTGCGATCACGGTTGCGATTGCGATCACGGCCTACGTTACCAGAGCGGTTACGGTCGCGGCTGTTCTCACGGGCTTCGGGAATAGTTTTGTCTTCCACTTTTTCTGCAGTTTTCACTTCATCCTTACCAGTGAATAATTTTTTAATGCGACCAAAAATGGATATTTTTGCTACAGGCGTAGCCACTTTTTCTTCTACAACACGTTCTGCTACAATCGGTGCAGAAGTCGCTGCCGTAATGCCTTTAACTAAGGCTTCTGGTGCGCTAGGCTTAGCTTCTTCGTTTAGGCTGCGCACGTAAGCAGTTTCGGCTGGTAGCTCGACCATTTTGTAACTGGCTTGTGAGGTCTCCTCATTTACATCATCATGTTTAATGCGCGTGATGCTGTAATTGGGCGTTTCCATGTGCACGTTGGGGATCAATATCACTTCCACACCCATGCGTAGCTCGATTTTATGAATATCCGCGCGTTTTTCATTCAGTAAGAAGGTCGCGGCTTCTACAGGTAATTGCACCTGAATAATCGCGCTATTGTCTTTCATGGCTTCTTCTTGCGTGATGCGCAAAATGTGCAAGGCGGTAGATTCAATACCGCGAATATGGCCAGTGCCGCTGCAACGTGGGCAAGCGGCGTGATTGGTTTCGCCTAAACTGGGGCGCATACGTTGACGTGATAACTCTAGCAAGCCAAAACGTGAGATCTTGCCCGTTTGTACGCGCGCGCGGTCTGCGTGCAAAGCGTCACGCAGTGTGTTTTCTACATCACGTTGATTGCGTGGGTTTTCCATATCAATAAAATCGATTACTACCAAGCCGCCAAGGTCGCGTAAGCGCAACTGGCGCGCCACTTCTTCAGCCGCTTCCAGGTTGGTGTTAAAGGCAGTTTGTTCAATATCGGCACCCTTGATAGAGCGGCCAGAGTTGACGTCAACCGATACTAAAGCCTCAGTGTGGTCAATCACAATTGCGCCGCCAGAAGGTAAGCGTACTTCGCGTGAGAAGGCAGATTCGATTTGATGCTCAATTTGAAAGCGCGAGAATAACGGCACTTCATCTTGGTATAGTTTCACGCGCGACACATTGCCGGGCATGACGTGGTTCATAAACTGTACCGCTTGTTCGTGCACATCAGCGGTATCAATTAAAATTTCGCCAATGTCGGCGCTAAAGTAATCGCGAATGGCGCGAATCACTAAGCTGCCTTCTTGGTAGATTAAGAACGCGCCCGCTTGAATATGCGAAGCTTCTTCAACCGCTGTCCATAGTTGCGTGAGGTAGTTTAAATCCCACTGTAACTCTTCTGTATTTCTGCCGATACCAGCAGTACGCGCGATAATGCTCATGCC
>JANLWF010000237.1:0-6811 GCA_031364385.1 Methylotenera sp. | reverse complement strand
TTAATTTGCGGCAAATGGCCAGCGTGACGATTAATGAATATTTGCAAAATGTACTCAATCAGGAAAACATTGCTTTTGAGCCAGCCGCGCTGCACTTAATTTCTCGTGCTGCGGCGGGCAGTATGCGCGATGCCTTGTCATTAACAGATCAAGCCATTGCTTATGGCAACCAAACCGTGAACGAGACAGAAGTGCGCAGCATGTTGGGCGCAATTGACCAGAGCTATTTGTTTGAAATTTTAACTGCCCTGCAAGCCAATAATGGCGCGGTGCTTATCGAAAAGGCAAAACAGATGCAAGGGCGCAGCATTTCATTTGAAGCTGCGCTCAATGATTTAGCGAATTTGCTACACCAAATTGCCATGGCGCAAACTGTGCCAGATTCTATTGCGAATGATCTGCCAGAACGCCCGTTACTGCTTGACTTAGCGCAAAAATTATCAGCCGAGACTTTGCAGCTTTATTATCAAATAACTTTGCTGGGCCGCAGAGACATTGGCTTAGCGCCCGATGAGTATGCAGGCTTTACCATGACCTTGTTGCGCATGTTGGCATTTATGCCAACGGAAAAAAGCGCGTTTGCGCCGACTGAGAAAATATCAGAAAAAACTACTATAAAACCGATTCCAAACACGCAAGCTGCTGTACAAAATCAACCAGTTGCCGCGCCAGCCAAACAAATAGAAACTGTTGCAGAAGACAGCTCAAACTCTATCGAAAACACTGCCCTGCAACCGCAAGGGTTGTCCCCGCAGAATATACCAGCTGAAGCTGGTTATTCATACTTGAAAAGCAATATCCAGGCGGCTTCTGGCTCTATTGGTTTTGATGGTAATTGGCGAAAACTGGTCGAACAAAGCCTAAAACTTGGCTTAGCGCGTGCACTAGCACAAAATTGCGAAATGATTGCTTATGACGCAGACAGCATTACTTTGCGTCTGGCAGAGAATCAAAAACACTTGGTCAGCGCTAGTTACCAAGATAAATTATCCAGCGCGATTAACGAGTATTTTAGTAAAAAAATTAAGTTGAATTTTGAAATCGGCGCAGAAGGTCAAGCAGAAATCAATACACCCGCCAAACAAAATGCCACTGAAAAAGCCAATATTCAATCAACCGCGACAGATGCGATTATGCAAGATAGTTTTGTGCAGGCGTTAATGAATGATTTAGGCGCGACGATTATCCCCAACTCAATTAAGCCAAATTAGGAGAAAAAAATGATGAAAGGCGGCATGGGCAACATGATGAAGCAGGCGCAAATGATGCAAGCGAATATGCAAAAAGCGCAGGCTGAATTGGCCACAACAGAAGTTGAAGGTAGCGCCAGCAATGGCATGGTGAAAATCACCATGACTTGCAACAACGCGGTAAAGCGCGTGATGATTGACGATGCGGCGATGGACGACAGAGAAACGCTTGAAGACTTAATGTTGATTGCACTCAACGACGCGCGCGCCAAAGCCGAGGCTACCTCAACCGCACGCATGAGTGGCATGATGCCTGCTGGTATGAAGTTACCTTTCTAAATCAGCAACAAAATCAATCAAGTCTTACATCTTGAAAAACCCACCTGCATTAGAGCAACTGATTGATTCGCTGCGCTGCTTGCCTGGTGTAGGGCCAAAGTCGGCGCTGCGCATGGCTTACCACTTATTGCAGCGCGATAGAACTGGCGCAGCTAAACTTGGTAACAGTTTAGAAAATGCGCTGCAAGTGCTTGGACACTGCACGCTGTGTAATAACTTTTCAGAGGCCGATACCTGCCCGCTATGCGAATCTGAAAAGCGCGATGCTGAGATGCTGTGTGTAGTAGAAATGCCCACCGATTTGATGATGATGGAACAAACACAATCCTACAATGGCATGTATTTTGTGCTCATGGGTAGATTATCACCACTGGATGGTGTTGGCCCAAAAGAAATTAACTTAGATAAATTGATTAAACGCGCGCAAGATGGCGTGGTAAAAGAAGTGATTTTGGCCACCAATTACACGGTAGAAGGCGAAGCAACCGCACATTACATTAGCGAGCTGCTCAAAACGCGCGGTGTAACTGTGAGCCGCATTGCACGAGGCTTACCGATGGGTGGAGAAATTGAATATGTGGATAGCGGTACACTATCGATGGCCTTATTAGGGCGCAGGAAATTTTAAAATCTGGTTAATAAATCATGCTTGGTTTATCCTGCGAGTTTTCGTGCTTGCCAGCGATGTAAGTTAGCGCAAGTTAAAGTTATGGCCAAAGATACGGACGAAGCAATCTGGCAATCGATTGGTTAGATTTAGTGAGTGCACAACAAATTTAAATTAAACCCAAAAGCTCATTCGGCGTTTGAATTAGCGCATCCGCGCCCCATTCGTGCGGCTTATCGGTCACGTCGATATAGCCAAAAAGCGCAACCACCGTTTTCATCCCTGCCGCTTTGCCCGCTTGAATATCGCGCTCGGCGTCACCTACATACATGCACTGCTCTGACTTAACGCCTATTTGCTCGCTAGCCAGCCTCAAAGTCGCTGGAGATGGCTTAGGTTGAGGCGCATCATCACCGCTCACTATGCAAGCAGCGCGTTTGTGCAAGCCCATACTTTCAATCAAACGTAGCGTAAAACGACGTGGTTTATTCGTTACAATACCCCACTTTAAGCCTTTATCTTCAATGACTTGTAAAAGTTCCGCAATTCCTGCTAGCAACTTTGGGCTACGCGTAAATACGGTATCGTAAAGGGCCAAATACTCATCGCGCAAAGCCAAAAAATTGGTGTCATTCGGTGTAACGCCAAAGCCTAAGCCGATTAAACCACGCGAACCATGCGAGGCAAACGGGCGAATCGCCGCGTCACTTAATGGCGCTCTACCGTGGTGGTGTAATTGTAGATTAAGTGCGTAACCTAGGTCTGGCGCTGTATCGACCAGCGTGCCATCGAGGTCAAAAAGTATTGTGCTTATCAAACTAGTCCTTAACGGTGTGCATCATATAATTCACAGAAACATCGTCACTTAGCCAATAATGTTGCGTAATTGGGTTATAACTCATGCCAATTTGGTGATTCAGTGATAAGCCTGCAAGCCGCATCCAGCTTGCCAGTTCAGACGGTTTGATAAACTTAGTGTAGTCGTGCGTGCCGCGCGGCAGCATGTTCAGCAAGTATTCTGCGCCGATGACGGCGAACAAATAGGCTTTAGGATTGCGGTTAATAGTGGAAAAAAAAACTTTTCCACCAGGTTTTACCAATTTGGCGCAAGCAGCAACTACGCTTGCAGGATCTGGCACGTGTTCTAGCATTTCTAGGCAAGTCACTACGTCAAAACTTGCAGGCTGTTGTTCGGCCAATTTTTCAACCGAAATTAACTGGTAATCCAAAGCAACGCCGCTGTCTAAACTGTGTAATTGCGCCACTTTTAAGGCTTTTTCACCTAGATCAATCCCTGTGACTTTCGCGCCACGTTCTGCCATCGATTCGCTCAAAATGCCGCCGCCGCAACCTACGTCTAAAACGGTTTTGCCTTTAAGCGTTACTGCCTTATCGATATAATTGAGTCGCAGCGGATTTATGTCATGCAGCGGTTTAAACTCGCTGGTTTTATCCCACCATTTATGCGCTAAATTGCTGAATTTATTCAGCTCTGCTTCATCTACGTTAATCATTTTATGCTTTAAATTCGCTCAATTTATTTTGCCATTTACTCAATATATTTCTAAGCTGTTGCGGTTCAATATTACTAAAGACACCTTCATTGCCATTTGGTTTGTGATATTTTAAATCTCCACTCACCCACACATGGCTTACCTGCTCGCGCCCAGCAGCATAAACTAAATGCGATATTGGGTCGAAACATGGTTGCATGGTTAGATCATTCATACTTACTGCGGTTAAATCGGCCAGTTTTCCAATTTCAATTGAGCCTATTTTATCTTCCATTCCCAATGCTTTAGCCCCATTAATGGTGGCCATTTCTAATGCTTGATGCGCCGAAATCGCACTAGCATCACCACTCTGCCCTTTTGCCAATAATGCTGCTAACCGCATCTCGGTAAACATATCCAAACGGTTATTACTAGCAGCACCATCGGTGCCTAAGCCAATATTGATGCCGTGTTCGGCGTATTCTGCAATCGGCGCTATGCCAGAAGCCAGCTTTAAATTGGAGCTTGGGCAATGTGCAATGCTGCAACCATACTCAGCCAGTAGCTTAATTTCCGCCTGATTTAGATGCACACAATGCGCCAAAGTAAGGCTTGAGTTTAACAAACCTAAATTAGCCAAGCGCGTTAACGGTCTCATACCATACACTTGTTCACTTTGTATAATTTCGCCTTGTGTTTCGTGTAAGTGTGTATGTATGCCAATATCTAGCTGCGCACTTAAAGTATTAATTTGCGAGAAAGTGGCATCTGAAACTGTATATGGCGCATGTGGCGCAAAACTAAAACTAATCAGCGGCTCATCGCGTAACTGGTCTTTCGCAGCGGTGCCTTTATCTATATAGTCTTCGGCATCATTGGCATAATTAGTCGGAAACTCCAGCACCACCAGCCCCAAATTAGCACGCATACCCGCGTTAATGCTAGCTATTGCCGCAGATTCTGGGTAGAAATACATATCATTAAAAGTAGTAATGCCACCACTTAACATTTCTGCACAAGCCAGCAAGGTGCCATCATGCACAAAGCTAGGTGACACTACATTTCTCTCGGCAGGCCAAATATGTTTTTCTAGCCAAGGCATCAATGGCATATCATCCGCCAAGCCTCGCATTAGGCTCATTGCAGCATGAGTATGTAAATTAATTAAGCCTGGAATTAAAATATGCTCGTCTAATTGAACAATTTCTTTCGCCTCGTACTGTGCGCTAGCTTGGGTGATTGCACAAATATCAATAATTTTTCCAGATTGAATGACTACTGCTTGATACTCTAATAGCGTATTGTTTGGGACGATGGGGCAAAGCCAGCGGGCTTCTATGATTAAACTAACGGTGAGTTTCATAGTAACATTATAACGTTTAAGCTGTTTGATATGAAAATACGGAAATAAAAAAGCCTCGCAATGCGAGGCTTTTTTACATACTAACTAGACTAGTTGCAACCAGTCTCTTTTTGACCTTCGGCGCGAATTTCTACACGACGATTAGGTTGTAAGCATGAAATCAATTTCTTGGTTTTTTTATTACCAGTACATTGTACAACAGGCTCTTCTTCACCTTTACCAACTGCTTCAATAATAGAAGGATCAACACCATGCGCAGCCAGGTAATCTTTCACTTGAACTGCACGACGATGTGAAAGTTTGTGGTTATAAGCATCAGAACCGATACGATCAGTGTGACCAGTCACAATCACTGCTTTCAATTCAGGGTTTGCTTTAATTTTTGCAGCAGCCTCATCTAGAGCAGCTTTACCTTCTTCACTAATGTTAGCCTTGTCAAAAGCAAATAGTTTTTCAGCGCCCACAGTGATGGTATCCATTTGTGGAGTACATTTTACTGGTTCTGGCGCTGGAGCAGGCTCTGGCATTGGCTCTGGAGCAGCTGCAATTGGCGCTGGTTCTGGAGCAACTTCAGCCACTACAGCGGCTGGTGCACCAAAGCGGAAAATTGCACCAACATTTAATAATGTATTGCCGATAGTGCCATCAGCATCAAAAGATGTGCCAGGTGCTTTAGCATCTGATCTTGACCACTGGTGACGTAAATCAGCTTGCAAACCAAAATTATCAGTAAATAAGAATTGTGCACCTAAGCCAACATTAGCTAACCATGAAGTTTTTCTTTCATCAGTTAAAGTTGGAATACCGCTGTAATCTACGTCATTACGCGCAACACCCAAACCTGCAAGCAAGAATGGACGGAAGTTACTACGACTAAACATATACAAAGCATCTAAGCCCAATGTAGTTTGTTTATAACGGCCACCAGCGCCAGCAATACCTGTATCTTCAGAAGCGCGGTTATAACCTAAACCGCCTTGAAGATCCCAGCTAGGGCTAAGTTCTTTACCTAATTTGATAAAAGCGCCGCCGCCATTGTTAGCATCCAAATCGCTATCTGTGTGCATCTTGCTAACACCAGGCAACAAGTACCATGCACCACGGAACATGTCATCAGCAGAGGCCGTAACAGCGGTAAGACTAAGTGTTGCTGCAACAGCAAGACTAATTAAATTTTTATTCATGTGAAAACTCCTTAGTTATAAAATAGCAAACAAACATTAAATCAACGTTCATAGGTAAACTATACTTAAACTACTTTAACTATGCAACGCTAAACCCATGCTTTATGAGCTTTGCCGATAATTTGTTGTGTGCGTGCAACATATTTTTAACTTCGATCACTTTACCAGGCGATAAAGTCAACTTCCGCATATTATTTTCGCACACGCCACCCCTAAAACCAATGTATGTGGGATTAAACTGTATCAAGTGCTCTATATCTTGTGATTTTAGCGAACCAGCAAACCCGAATTGTAATTGGTGTTGATTGCATTTTTGTGTAAATATTTGTAAGTCGCTTTGCGCTTGCACGTGCAGTAAGTTTTGTTGCTTAGCTTTGGTGTCTAACATCGCCCCAAAAAATCCCATTTGCTGACTTATTTTTAATAAATTTAAGTCTATTGACTCGTCTGCGAAAAAGACTGCAACAATTTTAATGCCCTCATTAGTCAATTTAGCCATTTCAATCAGAAAATCAGCCTCATAAAAAAGTTTTGAAACCGCGATTTTAACGATGTCAGCGCCAATTTCAATGCGCGTTCTAATGTCGAAAATTAGGTCACTTAAAGAGGCGTGATGCTCTCCCACAGTGGCACTA
>JANLWF010000226.1:0-1646 GCA_031364385.1 Methylotenera sp. | reverse complement strand
AGCACGCTAACTGCAAGTGCTATTGGTCGCTACCAATCCTTGCCACTAAAAATTGAACTGGTATCTACAGGCAGGTTACCTACTATCATTGAGCCATCACAAAAGAATCGATCAGAAAAGTCACCCGTAGTGATAACAGTTAATGCCACTGTTGGTCGTGCTAATTTATGGTTTGAAGGCACCACCGAAGATGTCATGCACCCGAGTAATTTTGAGGGATACTTCAAGTTAAAAGGCCCTTCATTAGCTGCGGTAGGCGATTTGCTAGACGTTACTTTGCCAACAACAGCCGTATTTAGCAGCAAAGGTTCAATAGAAAAACAAGGGTTAATGTGGAGCACTCACGTTGAACAACTGAACATTGGTGGCAGCGTTTTAAACGGTAGTTTTACTTATGATAAATCGTTAGTGACGCCTTTATTAAAAGGGCAATTGGCAGGTAAGTTAGTCATTACCGATTTAGGCCCTGCATTTGGCGCAGACTCACTCGATAAAAATTCAAACAAAGTACTACCAAGCCGACCTTTTGATTTAGCATCGCTGCGCAAAATGAATGCTGATATCAAGATTGATATGCAATATTTAGATCTAAAAACTACCTATTTAGAGCCGCTTAAGCCCCTGCAAGCTAACTTAAAATTAAATAATGCCGTCTTAACACTCAAAAAAATCCATGCATTAACAGCCAATGGCCGATTTACAGGGGATATTGCTATAGACGGACGTGGATCAAAAGCTTTAGTGGATGCGAATCTAGGTTGGAATGGTGTGCAGCTTGAGCGTTGGATCAAACAGAAACGCGCAGGTGGATTGCCACCTTATGTATCAGGCAAGTTAAATGGGAAAACTATTTTAAAAGGGCAGGGAAAATCCACAGCAGAAGTATTGGCCAGCCTAGATGGCACTATTCGTGCTGAACTAGTTAACGGCTCAATTTCACATTTAGCGATTGAAGTAGCTGGGCTCGATGTAGCGCAATCAATCGGCGTGTTGTTTAAGGGTGATAAAGCGCTGCCAGTGCTATGTGGAGTAGTAGATTTGCAAGCTAAAAATGGCGTGTTTACGCCACGCGTCATGGTGGTTGATACTACTGACACCACAATTTGGGTAGACGGTTCACTATCTTTAGCCACGGAAAGGCTTAATCTGCGCGCTATGGCACTACCTAAAGATTTTAGCCCGCTGACATTGCGCGTGCCTTTAAACGTCACGGGCAGCTTTGCAAACCCACAGGTTTCATTAGATAAAAAACCAGTCGGATTAAAATTAGCCACTTCAATATTGCTGGCTATTGTTAATCCATTAGCAGCAGTTATTCCGCTTTTAGATGCAGGTGACACCAAGGAAGCCAAAAAGCGGGCTGTTATCTGCTCAAGCTTAATGCAGAAAAATAAGCCAGCGCCTACAAGCGCTAAATGAATCTAAATTTAAGTAAAAATAAAAGTATTTTTTAAGCTCAATATTAGTAAATTTTGATCTTACTTTTGAGTTTGATTTTCTTTTACTTCATTTTGTAGCTTATCTAAATGATGATCAGGTTTTTCTTGAATGTTAATAAATGTATTGCGAGAACCTTCGACCCCTTTTAACAATTCATCTAACTTGATCTGCATAGAGCGTGTTTCGCGGTGTTGAACATGTTGTAT
>JANLWF010000225.1:0-1737 GCA_031364385.1 Methylotenera sp. | reverse complement strand
ATCATGAAATAATTAGGGCCACCATATGCGTCTTGCAATGGCACATAATTAGCAATTATAGTAACAAGATCTCCTCTGTTGGCTTCGTAGCTTTTAAACATGTAAAAATCAGTGGCATCCACTTTTGGCATCTGTGTAATAAAAGGTGCTTCACGGTGGCTTGATGCTACACCAGGTAATGCAAATGTACTAAGGACTGCAATAGTAACTAAAGACAATCCCAGCGGTAATTTTGTAAATTGATGAATCTTTGAAATTTGACGAATCATAGAACCTCCACTTTTAATAAAAATAAGTTAAATTGAGAAAGCCATTTGGATTTAAAGCTCTCTAATCAAATATACGTAAGAAAGCTTTTATTAGATTCAAACTTTCATTGATTATTCTCATGCAAATTATCATTGGCAAATTTAAACGTCTGTGCGTTATCGAACATAAATTTAAATTAGCCATACAAAGCTGAAGAAAACAGCGGGATTAAATTTGATTTTATTGATGTTAGTAAGTTTCTAAATTAAAACTTGTATAGGTGTTAAAAGAGCTGTATGTTGATTTAGACTGAGGATTTGTGTATTTGAAACTTTAATGAAAACAAGATAGACTAAAAATTAGAATTTGAATTTTAATTAAGAAATGTGTTGATAATGTGATAAATGCAAGCAAAATCAGTTACTTGAAAATAAAAAATCAAGGCTTCACTCTGCTTGAACTTTTAGTGGTCATGGTGATTATTGGTTTGTTGGCGGGCTATGTCGGACCCAAATATTTTGAGCAAATTGGTAAATCTGAAAATAAAATAGCTAAAGCACAAATTGATGCGCTAGGTAAAGCATTAGACCAGTATCGTATTGATACTGGGCGCTACCCTAGCTCTGAGCAAGGATTAAGTGCGCTCTATAAAAAACCTAGCAACGAATCCAAATGGTCTGGACCCTACCTTAAAAAAAATATTCCTAACGACCCTTGGGATAAGCCTTATATTTTTAAATCGCCTGGAGAGCACGGTGATTATGATCTTTATTCGCTAGGTAAAGATGGGCAACTGGGTGGTGAAAAAGAATCTGAAGATGTAGTGAACTGGTAATTGATGCTAACTATGCTGGGTATATAATGGATTACCAAGTAAAAGCAGTGCAAGGACGAACCATGGTGCTTTTAAACGTGACTGCCACGCATGAGGAAGCTGCGATGGCGCAAGTGAAAGCGAAAGGCTACACGCCTATTGCGGCTAAAGCATTATCGCAACCTTTTTTTAAAGTTAAGAATAAGCCATTTCCTCTGTCATTATTTAGCCAGGAGTTATTGGCATTGTTAGAGGCTGGTCTTAATTTGGTGGAAGCGATTGAAACGCTGGCTGAAAAAGAGCAGAGGCAAGAAATTAAGCATACATTAGACGCTTTGTTGCAATCATTGTACCAAGGGCAAACCTTTTCAACTGCGCTAGAGCTACAAGCTCAACAAAATAACAGCTTCCCTATTTTATACGTAGCCACAGTACACGCAAGTGAAAAAACGGGTGATTTGGTTGAGGCATTAACGCGCTATGTTAGTTATGATCAGCAATTGGGCTTGGTTAAAAAAAAGATAGTGAGTGCATCTATTTACCCTGCTTTATTAATGGTGGTGGGTGGCTTGGTTATCTTGTTTTTACTGGGTTTTGTGGTGCCTAAATTTAGCCGTATTTATGAAGATACGGGCGGCAATTTACCGTTTTTATCGCAAGTATTATTGGCTTGG
>JANLWF010000212.1:0-4545 GCA_031364385.1 Methylotenera sp. | reverse complement strand
CTACAACCTTGGCACCCTAAACTAAAGCACATTGTTGATGCCCTGCAAACCGCATGGATATTGGTCTACAGGGCATCTGCTTTAGTTAATTTTAACCTTAAATAGGCTTGCCCCAAGTTTCACTAAAAAACAATTCGCCCAATGGCTTGCGTTTGCGCTCTGCCAATTCGCGTTGTTTAAGTTCTTCTGGCAATTGATTTGTGTCGCCCGCGTAGCCCACCGCTATCATCGCCATTGGCGTAAATTGGGCGGGAATCGCAAATTTGTCACGCGCCAAATCTGCGTTAAAGCCACCCATTTGATGCGCGCTCAATCCCATGCTACTGGCTTGCAAGCATAAATTTTCGGCCGCGGCACCCGTATCATGTTGCCCCCAGCGGTTTGGGCTTTGATTGTGTCCAAACAATGTATCGGCGCAGGTGAGCATCAGTATAGGTGCGGCTTTTACCCATGTTTGGTTGCTTGGCGCTAAACAATCATAGGCGTTTTGCCAAGCCTCTGCATCAGCATTTTTATTCCACACTAAAAAGCGCCAAGGTTGATCGCCAAAGCACGAAGGCGCCCAGCGTGCAGCTTCTAGCAGGGCGATTACTTGCTCGTGACTAACTGGTTTGCTTGCATCAAATGCGCGTGGGCTCCAACGCTTGGCGATAAGGTCGGCAATTGGTACTTGGGTAATAGCAGGTTTTTGCATGATAGCCTAAAAAATAAAAAATTATGCTTTTAAAAACGGATAATCAGTATAGCCTTTTTCGTCGCCGCCATAGAATAAGGCTTCATCCGCTACGTTTAAAGGCGCATCTGTGTGATAACGCTCCACCAAATCTGGGTTGGCTATAAACGGCACGCCGTAAGCAATCACATCGGCTTGGCCGCTAGCAATAGCGGCGTTGCCAAGTGCTTTGTCATAGCCCAAATTGGCCATGTAGGCATTATTGAAGTGTTTGCGTAATGCCACAAAATCAAATGAATCAGCCTCACCCGCATCACCAATGCCGCCTTCTACCACATGCAAATACGCCAAATTAAATTGGTTTAGGCTACTGGCCACGTAATTAAACAGCGCTTGCGGGTTGCTGTCCTCAATATCGTTAAATGGGTTGACTGGTGAAATCCGCACACCGACTTTATCTGCACCAGCAACCGCAACCACCGCTGTTGTCACTTCCATCAACAAACGTACGCGATTTTCAATGCTGCCGCCATAGTTATCGTCTCGTTTATTGGCGCCATCACGTAAAAATTGATCTAATAAATAACCGTTGGCCGCATGAATTTCTACACCATCAAAACCCGCAGCTAGCGCACATTTTGTGGCATGCACATAATCTGCAACAATATTTGGCAACTCACTTGCATCTAAGGCACGGGGCTCGACAAAATCGACCATACCCTCATAAGTGTACAATTGCCCAGCAGGTTTTATAGCCGATGGTGCCACTGGCAACACATTATTTGGCAACAAACTGGGGTGAGAAATACGCCCAACATGCCACAGCTGTAATACCATCTTACCGCCTTTGGCATGCACAGCATCTACCACTTTTTTCCAGCCTGCTACTTGCTCTTCCGTATAAATACCAGGCAAAAATGGATAGCCATGCCCCATTGAAGATATTGGCGTAGCCTCAGTAATGATTAAACCAGCGGTTGCACGCTGTTCATAATAAGTCACGTTGATGGCTTGCGGAACGCCGCTGTCTCTAGGTGCACGGCTTCTCGTGAGTGGTGCCATCACTATGCGGTTTTTTAAGTTAATTGTGCCTAATGTGATTGGGCTAAATAAATCTAATGTCATGCAATACTCCAGCTGAATTTAAAAAAATATAAAGAATTAATTAATCGGATTTGCTTAAGTGGATTTACTTAAGCGGACTAGCTGGTGGCAATTTCACGCCTTCAATCAGTAGCGTAATCTCAATATCATCGCCCACCGATGGATTAGGTTTTAAGCCCCATGCAAAGCCAAAGTCGCTGGCTTTTAAACTGGTTTTGGCCTCAAAACCTGTGCGGTAGCCGCCCCACGGGTCAGTGCCAAAACCCAGCACTTTAAATGGAAATGTCATTTCTTTGGTCACACCGTGCATAGTAAGCACGCCTGTCATTACGCCTTCTTTCATCGATTTTGCTTCAATTTTTTTGCTGACAAAAGTCATCTCAGAAAATTTTTCTACGTCTAGAAAGTCTGATTTTTGAATGTTTATATCGCGTTTTGGATGGCTGCTATTCACACTGCGCATATTGATTTTTGCTTCCACGCTTGATTTTGTTAAATCATTCGCATCGATGAGAATTTTACCTTTGATGTCGCTAAATGTGCCTGATGTTTTGCTGGCAACATGGCGTACGCTCCAATTGGCAAAGCTGTGAGAATCGTCAATTCTATACGCTTCAGGCTCTGCAAGTGCATGGCTACAAGCCAATACCAGAGCGGCTGTCAGGCCAAGTGTTTTTGCGATTAATTTCATTATTATTCTCCTAAATATTAGTCTTTTGGCAAATCAAACAATAATATTTCAGCATCATATATCGCTATCAATTGTATTGTCTGCGCGCTAACAAACATAGCTGCATCACCTTTGTTGAGTTGCTTCCCATCAATTTCAACACTGCCACTTGCCACTTGCAAATACGCGCTGCGGTTTTCTTTAAGAACATAGTCAAGTTGTTTTCGTTCACTCAACTGACTTACAAACAACGCTATGTCTTGATGAACCTTTAATGAGCCTAGCTCGGCATTTTCTGATGCCAGCAAACACCATTTATCTTGTTTTTGCTCATCGCTAAAAAAGCCATCTTCATAGCTCGGTTTCAGTCCTTGTTGGTTAGGCAATATCCAAATTTGCAGCAAATGTACGGGTTCGCTATCCGAAGCATTAAATTCACTATGCGAAACTCCTGTACCTGCTGTCATGCGCTGCACATGGCCTTGACGAATAACCTCCACGTTGCCAAGACTATCTTTATGTGCCAAATTGCCTTGCAACACGTAGGTAATAATTTCCATATCGGCATGTGAATGTGTGCCAAAACCCTGAGCAGGCGCAATAATGTCTTCATTAATCACGCGCAATACCGAAAACCCCATCCAGTTTGGATCGTAATATTTATTAAACGAAAACGAATGGTAGCTGTCTAGCCAGCCATGGTTGGCGTGTCCGCGATCTTGTGAGGGTCGAATTTGCATTTTTTAGCCTCTTTCAGCGTCATTTTTTGAATACTTTGGTATGTTAATATTAGGCCAAGCACAATAAATTTCAAGGTAAACAGTAATTATGTTGCAAAATCAATTTTCACGAGTATTGGAGCCTTCTAACAAAAATACTACCCAAGCTGTTATTGATGCTGCTTCCAGCATCATTTTAGGAAAGCAACACCAAATCAAATTATCACTCGCTTGCGTTTTGGCAGGCGGCCATTTGCTTATTGAAGATTTACCTGGCATGGGAAAAACTACACTTGCACACACCTTGGCGCAGGTGCTGGGCTTGGGTTTCAGGCGCACGCAATTTACCAGTGATTTGTTGCCTGCCGATATTATTGGCGTATCGGTTTACGATAGAAATAGCTCAAATTTTCAATTTCACCCTGGGCCTGTTTTTACCAATGTGTTGCTGGCCGACGAGATTAATCGCGCCACGCCCAAAACGCAAAGCGCGCTGCTGGAAGCGATGGAAGAGCGGCAAGTGACGATTGACGGCGATACACACGCACTGCCTAAGCCATTTTTTGTCATCGCTACGCAAAATCCCAAGCATCATATTGGCACCTTTCCATTGCCAGAATCGCAACTAGATCGTTTTCTAATGCGTATTACGCTTGGTTACCCCGATAGCGCCTCTGAGCGCGCCCTGCTGAAAAACCAAGGTGGGCGCGCTTTCTCTTCCCAAGTGCCTGCCATTTGTGATGCAGAAACCTTGTTGAAGCTACAACAAGCCGTACACAACATTCACGTTTCAGATAATTTATTAGATTATCTGCAAGCCTTAATTCAATACACGCGCACGCAATTTAGCACTGGTCTATCACCCAGAGCAGGCTTGGGTTTGCGCCAATGCGCCCAAGCTTGGGCAATGTGTGATGGCCGCGATTTTGTCATTCCAGAAGATATTCAAGCCGTGTTGCCGAGCGTAGTCACGCACCGTTTAAGCAATGAAAATAACAATGTCGCCGCGCAAATACTTGAACATGTAGCTGTTAGCTAAGCGCATGTCTGCAAAGCTTTTACCGTTTAGTTTTTGGAAACGCACTTATTGGCAACAGTTTTTTCGCGTCGCTAGCACCACTAACGCCATCGCCATCTTAAACCCACGTCGCATTTACATTTTCCCCACGCGCTGGGGATTTTTATATGCCGTTATGCTGCTGGCCTTATTAGTGGGTTCAATTAACTATGCATTAAGCTTGGGCTATTACGTCACGTTTTTACTGGCCTCTCTCGGCAATATTGCGATGCTGCACACTTGGCGTAATTTGGTATATTTACAAATTGAAATTTTGCACGCCAAGCCAGTTTTTGCGGGAGATTTTGCACAAGTAATTTTA
>JANLWF010000123.1:0-5158 GCA_031364385.1 Methylotenera sp. | reverse complement strand
GTGTTAAAGCACCGCGAGACTTACGAAATCATGCGCGCCGAAGACGTGGGCTGGAATACCAACAAATTAACGTTGGGCAAATTGTCTGGTAGAAATGCTTTTAGAACGCGCTTGACTGAGTTGGGCATTCAGTTAGCCAGCGATGACGCCGTCAATGCTGCGTTTGCACGTTTTAAAGATTTGGCTGATAAGAAATCAGAAATTTTTGACGAAGATTTGCACGCGCTTGTGAGCGATGAATTCGTGAGTGAAACCAGCGAGAATTATAAACTTGTGTATTTGCAAGTGGCTTCACAGACTGGTGAAGTGCCGCACGCGTATATTACGATTAGCGATTCTGGTATTGAGAAAAAAGCTGAAGCCGATGGCGGCGGCCCAGTCGATGCCAGTTTTAAAGCCATTGAAAGCATTGCTAACAGTGGTGCAGAATTGCAGCTTTATTCAGTCAACAATATCACCAGCGGGACAGATGCACAGGGTGAGGTGACTGTGCGGCTTGCCAAAGGCGGGCGTATTGTGAACGGGCAGGGCGCGGATACCGATATTGTGATTGCCTCGGCCAAAGCGTATTTGAATGGTTTAAATAAGCTGCATAGCAATTTAGCGAAAATGAATCCGCAAATTTAATGTGAGCAATAAAAACCAAGCTTTGCTGATAGCGCTGGCGCTGTTTTGCACCTATTTTATTTGGGGTTCAACTTACCTTGCTATTCGTTTTGGCATCGAAAGTTTTCCACCATTCCTCATGGCGGCCACACGTTTTACTGTTGCGGGGGCGATTATGTATGGCGTTATGCGTTATTTAGGCAGCCCTAGCCCTACGCGGCAACAATGGCTGGGCGCTACTGCAGTGGGTATTTTGCTGCCAGCGATAGGCAATGGCACGGTGAGTTATGTGCAACAAACTGTGCCATCCAGCGTGGCTGCGCTTTCCATTGCCACTGCACCTATTTGGATGGCGATTTTTTCATCTATTTGGGGGCATAAAATTAACGCCCGTGAATGGCTGGGTATTGCGATTGGCTTTGTTGGCATAGCGTTGCTTAATGTGGGTGGCAGCTTGCAAGCTAATTTCACCAATGCGGCATTGTTGATATTCGCGGCGGCTAGTTGGTCGTTCGGCTCGGTTTGGAGTAAACATTTGGCGATGCCAAGCGGCTTAATGGGCGCAGCTTGTCAAATGCTAACAGGCGGGCTGGTGTTGGTGCTGGTGAGTGCTTATGCTGGTGAAACTTGGCCTGCACAAATATCCGCAAAATCATGGGGCGCGCTGATATTTTTGGTGGTGCTTGGCTCGCTGGTGGCTTATAGTGCCTATATGTATTTGCTAAAAACTGTGCGCCCGCTGGTGGCCAGCAGCAATACTTTTGTAAACCCTATTGTTGCGTTTGCAGTGGGCATTTGGCTTGCCAATGAAACGGTGACAAGCACAGAATACGCGGCGCTCGCGGTGATATTGGTGGGCGTGTTTTTGGTGTTAAGCGCAGATAATAAAATAGATTCTTTAAATAAAACTTAAAAACTGGGTTCTTCGTATCACTCAGAATGACAATCTCACTTTCTCGTCATTCTGAGTGAAACGAAGAATCCAGTAAAATTAGCCCTATGAAAACTGAACAAAACCTAGCATTATTCGATCTAGACAACACGCTACTAGCGGGCGACTCAGATTACAACTGGAGTTTATTTTTAATCTCACAGGGTTTGCTAGACGCCAAAACGCACCACGACCGCAATGAAAAATTTTATGCAGATTACAAAGCAGGGCAGCTCAACATTGTAGAATTTTTAAAGTTTCAACTAAAGCCACTTAGCGAACATCCTAAAAAATTCCTAGACGAATTACACCTAAAATACATGCAAAAAATCATTCGTCCGATGATGACGTTGAAGGCGCAGGCCTTAGTAGATAGGCACAAAGCCGCGGGCGATTTATGTGTGGTGATTACCGCCACCAATAGCTTCGTCACCAAGCCAATCGCCACCGCTTATGGCATTGAGCACTTAATCGGCAGCGACCCAGAAATGCTGAATGGTGAATATACAGGCGGCGTGACGGGTGTGCCAACTTATAAAGAAGGCAAAGTAACGCGTATTAATCAATGGCTGGCCGAGGGCGGCAAAAAACTCAATGATTTTGAAACCAGCTATTTTTACTCAGATTCGCACAACGACTTACCGTTAATGAAGCTAGTCACCAACCCTGTAGCGGTGGATGCAGATGAAATTTTAACGGCGTATGCGCAACAGCAGGCTTGGCCGTTGATTAGTTTAAGATAACGAGTGCATCTAGTTACTTGATAGGTAAGTATGCTGGGGCTAAAAACAACACAATGCCTATGATCATGCAAGTGCCAGCCCAAAAACCTGCAACTTTGCCAGATTTCATCCATAAGCACATAGGCGTTAATCCAATCACAATGATTGCCACACCCATGATAATGGCCTGCCAACCGTCGGCACTCACCTCTGCCCCGCCATACTTATTAGTGCGCCCATAATAATGCTGTGTAGCAATAATAAAAATGCCATAAGCTAACATAAATGTACTCATACCAAAGGCGAGCCATTTTGCAACTGGTGAAATTTTTTTAGTTTGATTTTTAGTTTGAGACAGATTGAACCCCCTACAGTGAATTAAAGACTATCGCCCCAACAAAACCTGCAAAATAAACTTACTCCCCACATAAGCCAGCAACAGCAACATAAAGCCAATCAGCGTTAAATTAATCGCTTTTTTACCGCGCCAGCCGTATTGGTAGCGGCCAAAGAGCAGCCAGCCGTAAATCATCCATGACGCAAATGAAAAAACGACTTTGTGCGTAAACTGCATGGGTTTACCAAAAATATGCTCACTAAATAACATGCCGCTTATCAGCGTAAAGGTGAGCAACACAAAGCCAATTTTAATGACGCTGAATAATAAACTTTCCATTAGCATTAAGGGCGGAAAGCTCGGTAGCTTGATTAACGTTGGTTTGTTGTGCAAACTACGCTCAGCAATGGTCATGAGTAGCGCGTGCAGCGCAGCGAAAGTGAATAAGCTGTACGCCAGTAACGCGATGCCTATGTGTGCCATAAACAAGGGCTGTGCAGCTTGGGGCAGATAGTGGTTGTTTACCTCAAACGCGGGAACTAATGCAAATATTGCGGCTGGGGGCAATACAAAAGCTTGCAAACTGTGTAACTCGTGCTTTAAATTGGCCAGCCAATACACCAGCACGGTGAGCCAAAATATGGCTGAAAGTGCGTTGTAAAAGCCTAAATTAAAGCTCGCAGCAAAAATGTTTTGATACAGCAGCCAAGCGTGAATAAGCAGCCCAAGCGCTATCATGGTGGAGTGCAGCTTTAACGATCGCGCATTTTTTGCTTTCGCGTCACGCCAAAAATCTGCAGCCACCGCAAAGTATATAAAAGCCACTGCTAAATAAGGGATTAAATGTTGCACTGAATTTTGCATGTGCCAATTATGGCAAAAGTCGGCTAAATATCATAGCTTGATGTAAAATTAACGCATATTTAATTGGGTAGCAAAATTATGTTAGAAAATTTAACGGGCAGATTACAGGGCGTTATTAAAAATCTGCGTGGTCAAGCGCGCTTAAGCGAGGACAATATCGCAGATGCCATGCGCGAAGTGCGTATGGCACTGCTAGAGGCCGATGTCGCGCTGCCCGTGGTGAAAGAGTTTATCGCAAAAGTTAAAGAGCGTGCGCAGGGCAAAGAAGTGCTGCAAAGCCTAACACCTGGCCAAGCGGTGATTGAGGTGGTGAACGACGAGCTTACCGCGCTGATGGGCAAAGCCAATGTGGGCTTGAACTTAGCTGCTGTTCCGCCCGCAATTATCCTCATGGCAGGTTTGCAAGGTTCGGGCAAAACAACCACTTCTGCCAAATTAGCCAAATTGCTGAAAGAACAAAAGAAGAAGGTTTTACTTGCGAGCGCCGATGTGTATCGCCCTGCGGCGATTACGCAGCTACAAACGTTAGCTAAGCAATTAGGCATTGATTGTTTTGATAGTAATGCCTCGCAGAAGCCTGTGGATATTGCCTCGCAGGCCATCGAATTTGCCAAGAAAAATTATTATGATGTTTTAATTTTCGATACCGCAGGGCGCTTGGGCATTGATGAAGCAATGATGGCGGAAATTAAAGCGCTGCATAGATTTTTAAACCCAATCGAAACCTTGTTCGTGGTCGATGCCATGCAAGGCCAGGATGCCGTCAACACGGCCAAGGCCTTTGGTGACACGCTGCCACTCACAGGCGTAATTTTAACCAAGCTAGATGGCGATTCACGCGGCGGCGCGGCGCTTTCTGTGCGCCATGTCACGGGACAACCGATTAAATTTATCGGCGTAAGCGAGAAGGTGGACGGCCAAGAACCATTTTACCCAGACCGCATGGCAGGCCGTATTTTGGGCATGGGCGATGTGCTGGGCTTGATTGAGCAAGCCCACAAAAATGTGGACATGGAAGAGGCCAAAAAGGTCGCCGATAAAATAAAAAGTGGCAGTAAGTTTGATTTAGAAGACTTTAAATCGCAGATGGGGCAAATGCGCAAAATGGGGGGTATGAGCGCATTGATGGACAAAATGCCAGCACAAATGGCTGGCATGGCCGCCAAGGTGAATAACGAAGATTCAGACAAAGCGCTGCGCCGCATAGAAGGTATTATCAACAGCATGACACCGCTTGAGCGCAAAAAGCCCGAATTGATTAAGGCCACCCGCAAAAAACGCATTGCCGACGGTAGCGGTGTGCAAGTGCAAGAGGTGAATCGCCTGCTAAAACAGTTTGAAGAAACGCAAAAAATGATGAAAATGTTCAGCAAAGGTGGCATGGCCAAAATGATGCGCAGCATGGGAGGCATGATGGGCGGCAAGCTGCCAGGGATGCGTTAATTAAATTCTAATAAAATTAAGCACAAAAACCAAATCAATCGTTGACCAATGGCGCGCTTTCCAGCATAATCGCGGTTCCCAAAAATGGGGCGTTAGCTCAGCTGGTAGAGCAGCGGACTTTTAATCCGTTTGTCGTGGGTTCGATCCCCGCACGCCCTACCAAATATAAAGCCTAGTCAGTAATGACTAGGCTTTTTTGTTCTATAATTCAAACATTGGGGTGTTAGCTCAGCTGGTAGAGCAGTGGACTCTTAA
>JANLWF010000102.1:0-2667 GCA_031364385.1 Methylotenera sp. | reverse complement strand
ACGTTATTGCATTTAAGCGTACGCAAATGGCCGCGTGCCTTCATCACCAGCGGGCGAATGCGCTCCAGCGAAAGCACCTCTTTAGCAATGCGCGATAATACGGCGGTTTGGTAGCCACAGCCTGTGCCGATTTCAAGCACTTTATTGAGTTGTTTACCGTTGCGTAAAATCTCAGACATGCGCGCCACAATATAGGGCTGCGAAATGGTTTGACTGTAGCCAATGGGTAATGCGACATCTTCGTAAGCGCGCGTCGACAGCGCTTCATCCACAAAAATATGGCGCGGAATTTCGTTCATTGCGGATAACACCACTTCATCCTGAATGCCTTGCTCGCGCAGGCGCGCCAACATTCGCTCGCGTGTGCGTAGCGATGTCATGCCAATGCCAGATTTTGTGGTAGATTTTGCTAAAACCATACTATTGCTTTAACCAGTTTTGCATTTCGGCCAGTTGCGAATGTTTGGTTAAATCGACCTGAATGGGTGAAATAGAAACTTGGTTGTGCGCAACCGCATAAAAATCAGTGCCTTCGCCGCCATCATTGGGTTGCCCTGCCGCGCCTACCCAATACACGGTTTCGCCACGTGGCGTTTTGAGTTGCATCACAGGCTCGGCCTTATGGCGCTTGCCTAAGCGTGTAATTGTTCGGCCTGTTAGTTGTTCATAAGGTACATCAGGCACATTGACATTGAGCAAGGTGGGCGCTGCAAAACCAGCTTTAATATAATGCTGCACCAGCTCTAAGGCCACACGTGCGGCCGTTTCAAAATGTGTACAGTTATGCCGAGACATAGAGATGGCAATAGAGGGGATACCCAATAAATAACCCTCCATGGCGGCGGCTACCGTGCCAGAATAGATGGTGTCATCACCCATATTGGCACCATCATTAATGCCGCTAATGACCATATCTGGCGTGTCATCCATTAAACCCGTAAGTGCTAAGTGTACACAATCAGTCGGCGTACCATTCACATAAAAAAAGCCGTTGCTGGCTTTTTTAACGCTCAAAGGGCGGTCTAAGGTGAGTGAGTTACTCGCGCCGCTGCGATTGCGCTCTGGCGCCACCACGGTAATATCCGCAATTTTGGCCAAATGGCTAGCTAAAACATTGAGGCCTGGCGCAAAATAACCGTCGTCATTCGAAATGAGTATTTTCATACTAGGCTTACAAATTGTATTTTTGTGTCTAATTGCATTTTCATGCGCTTATTATAAATGAAGGCAGGTTTATTAAGACGGCTGTCGCGTGAGTTTAGCGTAAAAAATAGCACAGATAAAAAAGATCAGGCTTAAAACCACTTCAATCATCGCCAATTTTGCAGATAAGCCAGTATCTGCCCATGCGCGTACCGCGCCTTCGGTAAAATACAGCAGTATGAACATGCTTGCCCATTGGTAAGTGTAACGGCGGCCTTTGAGTATGCCAAAAAGGGGAATCAGCAAAGGAACGGCTTTTAGAATAAGTAATGAACCGTTTGGCTTTAATGGCGCTAGAATAGTTTCCCAAGCCACGCACAGTAATATTAGCGCAATCAAATTAAGGCTTGCGCCTAATTGCAAGTTTTTAGTCATGCCAGCTCAATCATGCCTTAGCCGCTTTGCTTAATGCAACAAATGCCATACGGGCAGAGCTTGCATCAAATATCGGTGTATCAAAGTTAAAGCGCAGCATTTTAATATCATCAGATTTAGTCTTGCTATTTAAGACAGCTTCAACATCAAAACCATCACAATCGATGCCAATTAAATTAACATGGCGTGGGCTAATACCATAAAAATGCTGGCAATATGCCAACAAGCTATTAGCATGGTCGGCGTTCATGTGTTCTATCATGCTGGTTTCTAGCTGTGCAATTTTACTTGATTGTTGGTTTATATTCACTATTTCTTCACCAGCAAGTTCTTTTCCCGAAACCCAGCCCATTTTGCCAAAGCCAGCAATATAGCGCGCTTGTGCGATGTTAATACGGTAGAAATTAAAATCGTGCATGGTCAAATAACCAGCCGATTCTGGCAAATATCGGCAGTAACGCGCCATTAAATCCACATCATTTTTGTTTAATTTTTCGGCTTCGCCAATTAAGGTTAGTCGTGCATTGGCTTGTAAATCATCACCTTTTTCAAACACCACAAGCGATACTTTCGGGTTGGCAACAATGTTTTTGGTGTGTTCAGCAATGTCGCTAATTAATATAATTGGCTGGCAATGGTGATCTAATACAAATGGAGCTACCGAGCCAAAAGGGTAACCTGCAAACTTGGTGGAAAAGGTAGAAAGTATGGCGTTATGCGTGCTGCGTAAAAACTGTCGTGCTTTAGTTGCTAAACTCATACAGATAATTTTAATGCGGTTTCAGCTAACCGCTTTCCTAAAGCGATGCATAGTTTTTTTTCATCTTCTGTAATTTTTTTATCATCCAGCGCACCACCCACATGGCTAGCGCCGTAAGGTGTGCCGCCGCTTTGTGTGGATGCTAAGCTCGGCTCTGAATAAGGCAAGCCAACCATCACCATGCCGTGATGCATTAATGGCAACATCATGGTTAATAAGGTACTTTCGTTGCCACCGTGCATGCTGCCCGTGCTAGTAAACACTGCAGCTGGCTTACCAATCAGCGCACCTTTCAGCCACAGCGCAGTTGTACCATCTAAAAAATATTT
>JANLWF010000039.1:0-3734 GCA_031364385.1 Methylotenera sp. | reverse complement strand
TTTGCCGCTGGCGTAGGCATCATTACCTACTTAATCCGTGTGTATGGCGGTTACCCTGATGGCGTGGCGTTTGCGGTGATATTCATGAATATTTGCGTACCGCTGATAGATGCCCATACCCAGCCTCGTGTATTTGGCCACGAGAAGTAGGTATAAGAAATGCCCGAAACCCTACTTAAACATACCGCAACCACCATGGTGATTATGGTGGCGTTCAGCTTGGTCGGCACAATTTTTCTTGCAAGCACTTATTTAAATACTAAAGCGCCGATTGAGGCCAGCGAAGCAGCGGCAAAAATGAAATTATTTGAGCAAGTGCTACCTAGCAAAGAGCATGACAACGACTTGCTGAACGATTTTGTTGAGATGCCTGCTGGCGGCGAACTTAATAATCGTACAATGACCAAAGTATATACAGCAAGGCTTGCTGGTGTTGCAACAGCCGTGATATTAGAAGCCACCGCACGAGATGGATATAGCGGCGATATTAAGCTGCTGATTGCGGTGCGTAATGATGGCAGCCTAGGCGGCGTACGCGTCATCGCTCATAAAGAAACGCCTGGACTTGGCGATTATATTGATATTGCGCATGATAATTGGATTAAATCTTTTAATGATTTATCCCTTACTTCGCGCCCAAGCGAGCAGTGGCAGGTAAAAAAAGATGGCGGGCAATTTGATTACATGGCAGGCGCGACCATTACGCCACGCGCCGTGGTAAAGGCTACACACAAAGCGCTGGCTTATGTGGAGGCAAATAAAACATTATTATTTGCAGCGCATAAAAATTAAGTTTTAGCAGTAAGACTTTAGGAGCAATACAATGGCAGTCTATAAAGAAATTGTTGGAAATGGCTTATGGAAGCAAAACCCAGGTGTAGTGCAGCTGCTGGGTTTGTGCCCCACCTTGGCCATGACGACGACTATGGTGAATGGATTTTCGCTAGGCCTTGCCACGGCTGTGGTGATGGCGGTCAGTAATGCCTCGGTTTCACCAGTGCGCAAGTGGATTCCTAAAGAAATTCGCAACCCAGTGTTTATTTTGATAATAGCCGCTATTGTTACCGTTATTGATTTGAGCATGAACGCGTTTTTGCACCCGCTGCATAATGTGTTGGGCATATTTATTCCACTAATTGTGACTAATTGTATTGTGCTGGCACGGGTAGAGGCTTTCGCTGCTAAAAACCCCACACTGCCCTCTGCGCTAGATGGCTTGATGATGGGGCTAGGTTTGGCGGGTGTGCTTGCCTTGCTAGGCGGCATACGTGAGTTGGTGGGCAAAGGTACTATATTCTCTGGTATAGATTTACTACTTGGGCCAGATGCAAAAAGCTTGGTCATCCATGCGATTCCTGACTATCATGGCTTTTTGCTCGCCATATTGCCACCTGGCGCATTTATTGGCTTGGCCTGCTTAATTGCAGCGCGCAATTGGGCGGAACTACGTAAAGCTAAGCCCACGCCACAAGCTGGTGGCGCACTAAAACCTGCACTTTAAAGTAAAAATGAATGCAGAAAAACGCTTAGAAATATTTAAACGCCTTTCTGCGGCCATTCCACAACCCACCACTGAACTTGAATACAGCAGTACGTTTGAGCTACTAATCGCGGTGATTTTATCGGCACAAGCCACCGATAAAGGCGTGAATATTGCCACGCGTAGACTGTTTAAAGCAGCTAACACGCCGCAAGCTATTGTTGATTTGGGTGTTGACGGGCTTGAAAGTTACATCAAAACCATAGGGCTTTACCATGCCAAAGCGAAGAATGTGATTGCCTGCTGTGCGCAATTAATACAAAATCACGATGCCCTAGTACCCAATACCAGAAGGGCTCTCGAAGCATTACCTGGCGTAGGCCGCAAAACCGCCAATGTGATTTTAAACACTGCGTTTGGGCAGCCGACAATAGCGGTGGATACACATTTATTTAGGTTGGGCAACCGTACTAAATTAGCCGTAGGCAAAAACGTATTACAAGTAGAGCAAAAATATTTAAAGACGATTCCAAAAGAGTTTATGCACGACGCACACCATTTATTGATTCTGCATGGACGCTACACCTGTACTGCCAGAAATCCTAAATGTGGCGAGTGCTGTATAGTGGATTTATGCGAATATAAAGATAAAGTGATTCCAAAAATACATTTAATGGCTGGTAGGTCATGACAGAAAAAGGCATGGCAGGCGAAGCAGTATGAAAGTCGCAACAGGATTAGCCATAGGCGCACAAGCCAAACCAGAGCTAGCCGCAAAAGCAGTTGAGTTGGCTATGGCAAAGGCCAATATACATGCGCCTAGCAGTGTATTACTATTTCTCACCTCAGAATTCGCCTCAGACCCACAATCGGCCATTAAAGCCGCCGCCAAAGCCGCTAGCTGCACGCAAATTATTGGCTGCTCGGCCACTGGCATATTTACTGAAGAAGATTGGGTGATAGACAGCCCCGCCGCTGCCGCAATGGTGTTTTCTGACTTAAATTTTAGTCATAGCAAGGCCACCAATCAGGCCAATGAAACCAATGATAGCTTATTGCTCACGCTCACTGCGCCTAGCGCCATCAACACTACTTGGCTGAATCCCGACAAGCCAAACCAATCAGTGCCTAGGTTTGGTGGCGTTTCTGGCGATGCGACAGGGCACGGGCCATTTTCGGTGTGGCAAAACGGCAAAGGCACCACACAAGGCTACTGCGAAGTAACGCTAAACAACGTAAGTAGCGCAGTGGCGGCCACGCACGGCTTAAAAATGTTATCACCACCACGTAGAATTACCGCCTGCAGTGGCAATGATTTACTTGCGGTTGCCAATATTCCTGCGCTTACTTCACTCAGCACTGCATGGCAAAAATACGATAAATCTACAACAGATTTGCCCTACCACCAGCTGATGATAATGCATGCCAGCAAATCCAGCCAGCTTGAGCGTGGCGAATACAATCTGGCTTCTATCATTATCGCCAATAAAGACAACGACTCTATAACTCTTACCAAGCCGCTGCAAGAGGGCGATTGGCTGAGCTGGGCGATTCGTGATATTGATGCGGCGCAAATTGACATTGTTAAAACTGCCAGCGCGTTAAGGCGTCGGCTTAATGCAGAGCCAGAATTCGCCTTATTATTTTCGTGCTTAGGCCGTGGCCCTTATTTTTACAATGGCGTCGATCAAGATATAGCACTCATCAAAACAATATTCCCAAAACTACCTATTATTGGTTTTTATGGCAACGGCGAAATTGCGCCTATGAATGGCGTCAACGAGTTATTACAATATTCCGCCGTGCTAGGCTTATTTACACAAAGCAATGTTAGCTATTTATGAGTTTATTAAGCATTTATGTCTTTATTTAACCCATCGCGCGACGAAGTACGCGACTTCTTTTTTAATACTTGGACACAATTTAAAGCGCAAAAACCGCTCACCGACTTAGAGAAAATAGCCTTAAGCGTTATCCACATGCATCCTGAATACCGGCCTATTTTAGACGCGCCAGCGCAGTTTAAACATCAAGAATATTTTCCAGAATTTGGCGAAACCAACCCGTTTTTGCACATGAGTTTACATTTATCTATTTTGGAGCAAATCAGTATTAATCAGCCAATTGGCATTGCAGCAATTTACGAAACTTTAAAGTTAAAGCATCAAAATGAGCATTACTTTGAACATAAAGCCCAGCACGATATTTTAGAATGTTTGGGCGAAGTGATTTGGCAGGCACAGCGCAATAACAG
>JANLWF010000033.1:0-1734 GCA_031364385.1 Methylotenera sp. | reverse complement strand
ACCACGCACCCAAAAACCATTCATCTAGAATCGGCATTTCAACATGGCGATAACTCGGAATAAACTCGGATACATTACGCACATGCGTTGCACCCTGTCGGTCAATAGTCAACACTTGGTGCACAATATTCCAAGTCTCAGCGCCATAACAACCCGCATTCATGGCTAATGCACCTCCCACTGTACCTGGGATACCTGCCATAAATTCAGCGCCATCTTTAAATTGATTTGCACTGAACTTGGCCAATTTGCCGCATGTGACACCAGCCTCGGCATAGATATATTTTCCATCTACGCGCAAATCACTCAGCGCTTGATGCATCACCACTACCGTGCCACGCACGCCACCATCGCGCACCAATAAATTGCTGCCCAACCCAATAAAATAAAGTGGTTCAGCATGATTTAAAGTTTGCATAAAAGCTTGTAGTTCGTTTAAATTTTCGGCAATAAACAAGCGGTCTGCGCGCCCACCCACGCGCCAGCTGGTATAGCGTGCAAGAGGCTCGTTTTTAAGTAATTGCGATTTCACTTCTGCTTGCGTCATTTACTTGCCAACTTCCCATTTGCTGGATCACCATTTGCTAAGTCCTTAGTTTTTTCTGCCACATGGCCGATAGAACCTGCTCCCATCACAATCACCACGTCGCCAGCTTGTGCCATATTCACAATTGCTTCTGGTAGCTCATCGGTAGTTTCCACAAATAGCGGTTCTACCTTACCTGCTATGCGCACCGCGCGGATTAAACTTCGCGTATCTGCCGCTACAATCGGTGCCTCGCCAGCTGAATACACTTCAGTTAACAGCACCGCATCGGTAGTGGAAAGTACGCGCACAAAATCCTCAAAGCAATCACGCGTACGCGTAAAGCGATGCGGTTGAAATGCCAAAACCAGCCTGCGATTGGGGAAGGCATCGCGCGCTGCGGCAATCACCGCTTGCATCTCGACTGGATGATGACCGTAATCATCAATCAGCGTAAATACGCCACCTGTTTTTGCTAGGCTTGATCTGACGGGTATTTCGCCATAACGCTCAAAGCGGCGACCCACACCTTTAAATTCGGCCAGCGCTTTAATAATAAATTTGTCAGCAACGTTAAGCTCACTGGCTATTGCAATAGCAGCCAGCGCGTTAAGCACATAATGATTGCCAGGCAGATTTAGCGTGACATCAAAGTGAGTCGTATTGCCGTTCACACGGGTTACCGTAAAGTGCATTTTGCCGTTATCAGCGCGCACATTAGTGGCGCGAATAAGTGCGCCCTCACTCATGCCATAAGTCATCACTGGCTTAGTCACGCGCGGTAAAATCTCACGAATATTGGCATCATCCACACACACCACCGCCATGCCCCAAAACGGTAACTGCTGCAAAAATTCCACGAATGCGCTTTTTAACTTATCAAAACTGTGTTCGTAAGTATCCATGTGGTCTTGATCAATATTAGTCACCACCGCCATCACTGGTGTTAAATGTAAGAATGAAGCGTCCGATTCATCGGCTTCCGCCACAATATATTCGCCTGTACCAAGTCTTGCATTGGCACTGGCCGCTTCGAGCTTGCCGCCAATTACAAATGTCGGATCCATGCCAGCTTCTGCCAAAATACTGGCGATGAGACTGGTTGTGGTCGTTTTGCCATGCGTGCCTGCCACTGCAATGCCTTGTCTAAAGCGCATTAATTCCGCCAACATGAGTGCGCGCGGCACCACGGGGATATTTTTTGCGCG
>JANLWF010000341.1:0-2832 GCA_031364385.1 Methylotenera sp. | reverse complement strand
CGGCATTCCTGTGTGTGCGCATTTAGGTTTTACGCCGCAATCGGTGAATCAACTCGGCGGCTACAAAATTCAAGGTAAAACCGAAGAATCAGCCGAGCAGATTTTAGCGGACGCAAAAGCCATGAGTGACGCGGGCACGAGTTTTGTGCTGCTAGAAATGGTACCCGCCGCGCTAGCCAAAAAAATCACCGAAAGTATCAATACGCCCACCATCGGCATTGGTGCGGGCGTTGATTGCAGCGGACAAGTACTAGTATTGCAAGATTTATTAGGCATTTATACGGGTGCAGCTAGCAAAAACCCTGCCGAATTTAAATCGCCGCGTTTTGTGCGTAATTTTTTGATTGAAACCAATAGTGTGCAAGCTGCGGTTAACGCTTATGTCAAAGCGGTAAAAGGTAAATCGTTTCCTGCACAAGAGCATAGTTATTAATGCAAATTATTCAAACCGCATCTGAATTAAGAAACGCCCTTAAACGCCAAGACAATATTGCTTTTGTGCCAACGATGGGCAATTTACATGCGGGTCATATTCACTTGGTTAAACTGGCGAAACAACACGCAAGCTGTGTAGTGGCGAGCATTTTTGTGAATCCGCTGCAGTTTAGCCCTTCTGAGGATTTAGCCAATTATCCACGCACTTTAGAAGCTGATTGCGAGAAACTAGCAGCTGCAGGTTGCGATATTGTGTTTACGCCTAGCGTGGCAGAAATTTATCCACATGAACAAACCATGACTATTGACCCGCCATCCATTGCCAACGTGCTGTGCGGTGCTACGCGTTTAAGCCATTTTGCAGGCGTGGCAACGGTGGTAATGAAGCTATTCAACATAGTTTTTTATAATACGGTGCAACCCAATGTTGCGGTGTTTGGTAAAAAAGATTTTCAGCAACTATTTATTATTAAAGAAATGGTGCGGCAGTTTAATTTGCCCATTGAAATTATCGCGGGTGAAACTGTGCGCGATGCGAATGGCTTGGCATTAAGCTCGCGCAACGGCTATTTAACTGATGTGCAGCGTGCGGCTGCTAGCCAATTAAATAGCGTCTTGCAGGGCATTGTTAATCAAATTAAAAACGGCTATAAAGACTTTGTTCAACTCGAGCTACAAGCTGCAGCGCAACTGACTAGCCAAGGCTGGGAGGTCGATTACATTTCGATTCGATCGTCCACCACCTTACAACCCGCATCTGCGCTAGATAAAAATTTAATTGTGCTTGGCGCGGCCAAAATTACCAATAAAACCTCGGGCAAAACACGCTTAATCGATAATATAGAATTATGTATAACTGATTGATTAGCTTATAATTATCCTTTTTTAAAATTCAAGGTAACGCATGCAAAGAACCATGCTGAAATCTAAGCTACATCGCGTTAATGTCACGCATAGTGAGCTGCATTACGAAGGTAGTTGTGCTATTGACGAGGAGTTGCTAGATGCGGGCAATATGCGAGAATACGAGCAAATTAGTATTTACAACGTGACGAATGGTGAGCGTTTTAGCACTTATGCGATTCGTGCCGAGCGGCATTCTGGCATTATTTCTGTTAACGGCGCAGCCGCGCATAAAGCCAACCCTGGCGACATTATTATTATCGCCAGCTACGCGGTTTATCACGAAATTGAACTCGAAAAGTATAGTCCAGAATTAGTGTATGTGGATGACAACAACCGCATACAATCTCAACGTAACGCAATACCAGCACAGGCCGCCTAACATGACCAAAGACTTAGATAAAGTAACACCAGATGCCGTAAAATTAAATACAGTAAAAACCGAAGCCAGCTATTTAGACACCATGAAAGCCGCCGTGATTGATGCGCTAGAAGACATTAAAGGCTTTGATATTGCTGTGATGGATGTGCGAAAACTCACCAATATGACCAGCTACATGATTGTATGCAGCGCCACATCGAGCCGCCAAGCCAAAGCCATTGGCGACAATGTGCGCGAAAAAATGAAAGAAAAAAACTATGCTATTCGCGGTACTGAAGGCGAAAAAGAAGGCGAATGGGTACTGGTGGATTTAAACGATATTGTGGTACATATTATGGTACCTACCACCCGTGCCTATTACAACCTAGAGCAATTATGGGGCGACGCAGAAGCGCGTCGTGGACATATAAAAGCGGTGTAAGTCACATTAATTCGCGATTTAAAAATCGCTCCTACATCATCCAACCCATGAAACTGCGCATCATCTCTGTAGGCCACAAAATGCCCGCTTGGGTGGAGAAAGCGTGTGTGGAGTACACCAAGCGCATGCCACGCGAATTAACAATCGAAATCATTGAAATCAAACCCGAAAAGCGCGCGGCGGGTAACAGCACGCAAAACCTACAAGAAGCTGAAGCCAAGCGCATTATTGACGCAGTTGGTAAAGATTATTTAATTGCCTGCGACGAGCGCGGAGCAGAAATCACCACGCTGCAACTGGCCGAAAAACTAATTAATTGGCAAGGTTTAGCCAAAGACGTTAGCATCATCATAGGCGGCGCAGATGGCTTGCATGATAGCATCAAGCAAAGTGCTGACATGCTGTGGGGCTTATCTAAACTCACATTACCGCACGCTTTTGTGCGAGTTTTGTTATGCGAGCAACTTTATAGAGCACACACAGTCAATCAGAATCATCCTTATCACCGCGAATAGCTAGAAATTTAAAATCATGCAATATGAAAAATCTCTGGTATGGTTTCGCCGCGATTTACGTGATTTTGATCACGCGGCTTTGTATCACGCACTAAAAACATCAAACCAAGTGTTTTGTATATTTGTGTTCGATACAGAAATTTTAGACAAGCTCAGCAACAAACAAGATCGCCGTG
>JANLWF010000276.1:0-16746 GCA_031364385.1 Methylotenera sp. | reverse complement strand
AACTCATAAAAATCGCCCATACGATAAAACAACAACATATCAGGATGCTGTGCTTTAAGCGCTAGATACTGGCGCATCATGGGGGTGTGACTGCTGTAGTCTTTTGTATTTTCTTCTATCCCACCGTTTTTTTTCATATTTTTAAATAACTTATTTATCAAGCTCACTTAAACTTTATTAATTACCCATTAGCTAATTCTATCATTAGTTATAAGCTCTGAATTTTTAGGGTAAGGTCGAGCCCTATCATTACATTTTATAAGAGTTTTGCAAAATAGGTTATTCAAAATCAATCTGAATAAAATGTTCGATTTGATCATCAACAAGCGGAATCAATTTTTCTCGTTTGGCCGTTTGCTTGTTATTACAATCAATGCTGATATGATAAACTGTGTCGCGATAACGATAACGAATCTTGTAGTTTTGCCAATGTGCGGGCACACAAGGCGCTATACGTAACTGGTTATCTTCTACGGTAACGCCTAATAAAGTTTCTAATGTGAGTCGATACATCCAGCCTGAAGCGCCAGTGTACCATGTCCAACCTCCACGGCCTGTATGAGGCATAGCTGCGTATATGTCGGCACTCATGACATAAGGCTCTACTTTGTATATTTCGACCTGTTCTGGGGTACTGGCGTGATTAATAGGGTTGAGCATGGCAAATAATTCCCAAGCACGCACAGCATCTCCTTGCATCGCATACGCCATCGTTGCCCATATGGCGGCATGGGTATATTGGCCTCCATTTTCACGCACGCCTGGCACATAGCCTTTTATGTAACCTGGCTCTAGAGCCGATTTGTCAAAAGGCGGATCCAGCAATTTAATTAACTTTGCATTACGCTCAACTAAACGTTGATTCACTGCTGCCATGGCCTGGCGCGATCTAGCGGGGTCGCCACTTTTCGAAATCACCGCCCAGCTTTGACTAATCGAGTCAATTTGACATTCAACATTATCTTTTGAGCCAAGCGGTGTACCATCATCAAAATAAGCACGTTTATACCATTCGCCATCCCAAGCATTGGTTTCAATACTGCCTTTTAGCAGCGTCGCATGGGTGATGCAAATTTCGGCAAAAGCGGTATCGCCTTTCATATTGGCAAGCTTACTAAAACTTTGTAAGTTATCCACCAAAAACCACGCTAACCAAACGCTTTCGCCTTTGCCTTCTTTACCCACTAAATTCATACCATCGTTCCAATCGCCGCAACCGATTAATGGCAATTGATGCGCGCCAAACCTTAGCCCATGTTTAATGGCACGTACACAGTGATCATACAAAGTTGCAGATTCGTTGGAGCGAAGTGGTAAATCGTAGTACGCTTCTTCAGCTGGGTTTAAGCTTCGGCCTTCTAAAAAATGGATGGGCTGGTTGAGTATTTCGTAGTCGCCTGTGGTGGTTGTGTAACGGCAAGTGGCATAGGCTAACCACAAATAGTCATCGGAGAAATGGGTGCGTACACCCTGACCATTGGGTGGATGCCACCAATGCTGCACATCGCCTTGCAAAAATTGATGCTCAGCACAGCGAATAATTTGCTCACGTGCTAGCCAAGGCGTGGCATGTATGAGCGCCATGGTATCTTGCAATTGATCACGGAAACCGTACGCACCGCCCGATTGATAATAACCACTTCTACCCCATAGTCGGCATGAGATGGTTTGATAAAGCAACCAACCATTGCTTAATAAGTTTAAAGCAAGGTCTGGTGTTTCTACTTGTACAGCGCCTAACGTGTGATTCCAATATTCGTGCACGGTATCCAGCGCCTGCCTTGCCCCTGCAATGCCACCATACTTTTGCACAATCTGGTGTATTTCATCCACATGATTGGCTGCACCAAATATAAACACTAACTCATGCTCTTGATTTTGCTGCAACGTTATTTGTACTTGCAAGGCAGCACAAGGATCAAGCCCTGCGCCACATTTGCCAGATAAACGTTTGCGGCGCATGGCTGCTGGGTTAGCAAGCGAGTTATTTCTGCCAATAAACTCGCTACGGCTACCTGTAAAACTATTGTCTTTTTCACTCACATGCGCAAAAACAATGCGGTTTGCACACTCCCGCCCATAAGCATTGCGCGCTAATAATGCGCCAGTTTGCAAATCATGCTCAGTCATTACATGCATCAGGTTAGGATGTCGCCATTCACCCATGACCAGCTCCCAATAGCCCATCACTGATAACTGCCTTACGCGATTAGAGATGTTGCGTAATTTAATCGTTACTATTTTTACAGGCGCATCCATGGCTACATAGGTCGTTAATTCAGAGCTAATGCCAAACTCAGTATGTTCAAATACGCTGTAGCCAAAGCCATGACGGCATACATAATCACTATTTTCTTGTGCCACTGTGCAAGCAGGTAAAGGCGTTGGTGACCAAAAAGCCCCTGTTTCATCGTCGCGAATATAATGTGCTTCTGCGCTGGGGTCTGATAGCGGATCATTATGCCAAGTGGTTAATCTAAATTCATGCGCGTTTTCTACCCAAGTGTAAGCCCCGCCAGCTTCTGAAACCACTGTACCAATATGTGGGCTGGCAATCACGTTTACCCAAGGCGCTGGCGTCACTTGCGCACTTTTAAGTGTAATCACGTACTCATGCCCATCTGGTGTAAACCCGCCCAGGCCATTCTCAAAAATAAGCTGCCGATCTGGTAAATCATTATCTGCATATTTTTCTACCTGTAATAAAGGCTCTAGGTAATCACTTAGGCGCTCTTTTACTCTATCTATTGCTGTGTGGCGTTCAACTTGTTCAATCAGCGACTCCGCACTATCGGTAAATACAATGCGGGCGACGCTTTGAAACAATACCCGCGCCTCTTCAGACAACTCCTCAACCCGCCTAATAAATACGCCGCCAGGCTTATCAATCGTTTGCGCCTCTGGCCCTGCATTAATTAAACCAATAATAGAATCTTGCAGCGCAGCACGATACCCAGAAAAATCTTCATTAATGATGACTAAATCAACCAATAGCCCGTTCATACGCCAATAGGTATGGGCTTGCAGCAATTGCTTGACTAAGCTAATGCGGCTAATATCGCTGATACGAATGAGCACAATGGGTAAATCGCCAGAAATACCAAATCGCCACAAACCAGACTGACCCTGCTGGTTGCGCGTAATGATGCTAGGTGCAGCTCGGCGTAAGGCATTGCAGTAAATAACCGAGCTGGCTAAACGGCCAAACACCTGCGCGTCGGCTTCTGTTGCGTTTAACATGCGTAAAACTTCTTGGCTTTGAAACCAAGCCATTTCAAAAGCGCGCTCAACAAAATGGCGGTCTCTGTATTCTTCTATTAATGCAATCGCGGCTTCGCGAGAGCTAGCCATACCAGAAATAATCTGCACAGTCGTCGATTGATCAGTTGTCAACTTAACTGTACGCCTAATAGCAGCGATTGGGTCTAGCACTGAGCCATCTGTGTTAGATAATGGCTGATCATTTAATCTGCTATTTTTGGCTGATTGCTTGCCAAATATTTGATCATTAATTTGGCTGGATACCTGATCAATCAAATTACTTTTGGCTTTTACTTCAACTCTATCAAACATGATTGGGTTGGCGGCTGTGCGGCCTCGTCCAATAAATTTGGCCCTGTCAGTTTCAAAGCTAGGTTCATTACTTTCAACACCAGGTGCTGCCATTAAATGAAACATCCATGGCACACGCTCATCTTTAGTGCGTGGACGTCTTGTACAAATAATGGCTTGGCGATCGTGCAAAATTTCGGTTTGCACAAATAAATTGCTAAATGCACGGTGTGCTAAATCGGCATTTAGTGGCGCTAATACTACTTCTGCATAACTGGTTATTTCAATATAACGTGTACGATTAGATAAATTTGTCAAGGTCACGCGCCTAATCTCAACGTCATCTTCGGGTGATACACTAATTTCAGTATGAGTTTCTATGGATTGATCGCGTCGGCGATATTCTGCCCGCGCTTGGGTAAACACGGCTTCATAGTGATCTGCCTGTCGTAAAGTAGGCTGATGCGCGGCAGACCAGTAGCGCTGGCTTTCTGTGTCTCGCAAATAAATAAAACTGCCCCAATTATCTTGTGTGGTATCTTCACGCCAGCGCGTGACACTTAAATCATGCCAATGACTATACCCACCACCCGCATTGGTGACCATCACATGGTATCTGCCATTAGATAGCAAATGCACTTCGGGTATTGGCGTATTTGCATTGGTAAACACACGCATTAATCCTTTTGACTCATCAACTTCCGCGTCTCTATTGGCATTAGCTTCTTCTGCGTGAGGCTGCAAGGTACTACCCTGCTTAGGTATACGTTCTTGCAATAATAACTCTGCCGCTTTTAGGTGGGGTGTATTCATGAAGCGCCGTTGCATGGGCTTGTTCAACAATACATGGGCAAAACTAAGTAAGCTCATACCTTGATGGTGTGCCATAAAGGTTTGTACTATTACATTAGTTTTGCCGCGTGGAAGACGGTTTGCTGTGTAGTCAATAGACTCATAAAATCCATACTGTCCAACAAAACCGCTCTCAGCTAATTTTTGCAAATTTTGACAAGCCTCATGAGGCATGACCATTAAAGCTAACGCCGTTGCGTAAGGCGCTATGACTAAATCATCGGCTAAACCGCGTTTAAACCCTAGGCCTGGCACACCAAAAGCACGGTACTGATAAACTTGGGCAATATCAGTAACACTGTAGCAAGACTCTGAAACTCCCCAAGGGATATTGTTTTGTTTGCCATATCTAATCTGTTGTTTAACCACCGCTTTGCAGGTTTGATCAAGTAAAGTGTTTTCGAAACTGGGCATTAATAACTGTGGCATTAAATACTCAAACATCGAACCAGACCATGAAATTAAACCAATGTCACCCCCCACATTGGTTAATAAGCGTCCTAATGAAAACCAATGTTTTTGTGGTATCTCATTTTTTGCAATGAGCAAAAAGCTGGCTAATCTGGCCTCTGAAGCGAGTAAATCATAGCAAGAGGGGTCGCGCCTGCGCTCACCAACATCAAAACCAATACTCAGCAAATCGGTAGCAGTATCGTATAAAAATAGAAAATCCATATCGAGAAGTTTGCCAATACGTGCATGTAACTCATCTATTTTTAGTGCATTATTTTTATCGTCAATTGCGCCATTTGCAGAGCTCTTGATTTCTATCAACCCCGCCTGCAAGGTATATAGACTACCCATCAAATTACCACTATCTACTGATGAAACATAGTGCGGGTTTAGTACTTGCAAGGTGCGCGTATCATACCAATTGTAAAAATGCCCATGGTAGCGTTCAAGGCGTTCCATAGTGGACAGCGTGTTTTCAGTTAGAGTCAGTAACTTATTGACTGAAATATAACCAAAATCATAAGCAGCCAAATTTGCCAATAAACCCATACCCATATTGGTGGGTGATGTGCGTGATGCAACCACTGTACTTGGATAAACTTGCACGTTATCGGGGGGCAACCAGTTGTCTTGTGCATTCACAAATTGGGCAAAATATTGCCAAGTCAGCTTTGCATGTTCATGCAAAAATGTCGTTTCGCTTGCAGTTAAAGCCACTTCTTTCGATGGAATGGGTTTGCTGACGTACCAAGCTAACCAAGGTGCACTTAGCCAAAGTAAAAGAATTGGGCTGCTAAATAGCCATATGGATAAGAACTCACTATTGACTAATTGAATAAAAACTAGAAAGCCAATTAAAACTAGTGCAATAACAGGTGATATCCACATCTCTTTATAAAACTCAGCCAAGCTTTCGCAGGCGTTTCGTCGTGCATATGCAGGTAAATGCCATTGCAACAAACCACGCTTGGTAAACAGCATGCGCCCTGCCGAGCTAATAATGGCATCGATATGAATGGCCATTTCAAATGGTAAAAATATCCATTGCAATGTCGGCAACAATAATGCGCTGTAGGTAGATTGAAAAGTTAATTTTAGATGGGCTGAGTAAGTACTTTCTTTGGATTTTTTTATGAGCGTAAGCAAGCCATTGAGACAAGCAGGTAAGTATAAAATGGCCAACACAAAAGCGATTATTAGCCATGCTGCATTGGGTACTGTTGCTATTGCCATACTGCCCAGCATTAACATAAATAAGGCGATTGGCACCAAACTTCGTCTTAAGTTGTCAATAATTTTCCATCTTAACAAGGCACTTAAAGGATTTGGCAGCCTATTAACAGGCAGGCCTGCCGCTGGCACACTTGGTAACAACCAACCCGCCAACTGCCAGTCGCCACGTATCCAACGATGACGGCGGTTAATATCCATCAAATAACTGGATGGATATTCCTCAATCAAATCTACATCGGTTACTAGTGCGCTTCTGGCATAGCCGCTTTCCAGTAAATCATGACTTAGAATTAAATTATTTGGAAAATACCCATCAATGGCTTGTCTAAAAACATCGATGTCATAAATACCTTTGCCGACAAATGAACCTTGAGCAAAAATATCTTGATAGACATCCGATACCTCACGCGTGTAAGGATCAATGCCCGATTCACCCGCATACAAATTAGTAAATAATGATTGTGATGCGCTGACCAAATGGATGGATGTTCGCGGCTGCAAGATTGCATAGCCGCGTGTCACTCGACCAATATTCGCATCAAAAACGGGTTTATTAAGCGTATGCGCCATGTTGCCAATTAACTGCCGTGCGGAATCGCGTGGCAATTGTGTATCGGTATCTAGCGTAATCACGTATTTAAAGCTGCTTAAAATAGACCTGTCGCCAACCACATCGGTGAACGCTTGCTGACTTGCATCGCCCATATCACCATCGCGCAACAGGGTATTAAACTGCTCTAATTTACCGCGTTTGCGTTCATAACCCATCCAAACTTGATCTACTTCGTTCCATTCACGCTGGCGATGAAATAAATAAAAAATACACGGTCTATCTGCGTAATATCTTGCGTTTAGCACCTCAATGCCTGCGCGTACATAAGTGATTAACCCTGCATCCTCAGGCATTGATCGTTCAGGTGCATCTCGAAAATCGGTCAATAATGCAAAAAATAAATTAGCATCTTGATTACCTAAATAACGAATTTCTAAGGCTTCTAGTAATGCATCAATTTCTTGTTGACTACCAATTAATGTGGGTACAACAACAATACTACGCAGCTCTTCAGGTAAGCCTTTTGAAAAATCTAGTCTGGGCAGTACATGTGGGCGGAAAGTATTAGTAACAACTAAATTCACAAACGCAACTGCCAGTGAAGAGCCTGCTATGAGGCTAATTAAGCTAACAAGTGCGAACAATGGCCAAGCAAGCCATGTATTAAAACTATCGCTATTTAAAGACGCATAATTTAATGCATATCGGTCAGCAACATCAATAATGGTTGCGGCAAATAATAGCGATAGCAACACAATCGCAGCAACATACAACAAGACGCTAAATCGCTTAGATACTCGCTTGAAAATGGAATATAGCGATTGATGACATTGCATTTTATTTTTCAAATCACTCAAGCCATCGTCAATTAAATAATAGCCAACATGCGCACTGTGGTGTTTTTTATCAAACACATTACTTGCATACTCTGCTAATTCAATCGCTTTCTGTGCTGCTTTTATTTCAAATTGTGCACAATGATTATTATTATTTTTAGCTTGGTTTTTAGCAAAAAAATCAACGGGAACTTTGCATTGATTTTTGGCACATAAATGTGCTATGTGCTCAATTGCATGACGATATCGATCACGCGTGGCAAAATCTTGGCGTGCATATTCGCCTGCAGGATCTTGTACGAGCATTTGTTCCACAACACTAAATGACTCGACAAAATTGCGCCAGTCCATTGCACTAATAAATCTAAGGCTACTAATGCTATTGGCAATAGAAATTTGATTAGCTGCAGCCTTACGACTTGCTGATTCTAACAACTGTGTGGCGGTTATATTTTGCAGTAATAATTGTTGCTCTACCCAAGTTTGTACAAAGGCCATGGCTGCACCTTGGTCTTGCAATCTGGCATAAAATTCTTCTACAAACGGGGCTGTTAAGGATATATCTGCATCGGCAAATTTAGCGAGTAATTGAATCAGTTGTTTGGGTTCATTTTCTGCGGCAGCTAGCATGCGATCAGCCCATATAATCGCCATTTCTTGTTCTTCCCGTCTATTGGCGATACGTACTGCCACCCGACGTAAGTTTTCTAAAAGTGACAATTGCAACATAATGGGAAAAGCCCATAATTCACCCAGCATGAGTGGCTCTACAGTTTGGTAGGCCACAACAAACTCTGTTGCATTATCCGCGTCCACACGGCCATCCATGTGCGAAATTAACGCCAGCGCTAAATCGTAAATGCGCGGAAACCCGTCGGATACACCCCCTAATATGCGTGGCAATTGCTGACTATAACCGCGTGGTAAATGCCGCCGTGCTTGGTCAAATTGCTGTTGAATAAGGTAATAATTATCAAGTAACCAGCTTTCAGCAGGCGACAGTTTTTGACTTATTTTTTCTGAATTAGCACTAGATGCTGTAATCACTTGATAGGCACTAGCAATCACGCGCTCGTTATCGGCTAGCCTGGCCAGCAATTTATCTGATCCAATATGGGCGTTAATTTGATGTTGATGGGCGAGTTTGATTGCATGGCGCTTTAATTGCTCTATGCTTAGCAATTCCGCTCGCAATAAGGTGCTATCTCGCTCGGCAGTCACTTTAGGGCTAAAAAACCGACGCAATAGTAACATGGGTGAGAGATTAATGTTGATAATAACCTTCGATCAAATTAACAATAAAAACAAGGGGTTAAATACTGGTAATAGCGCTGGAGTGAGCGATTAAACGCATCTCAGCTTTACAACTAATTTAAAGTATTTTTATAAAAATGACTGTGCGCTGCCGCACATAATAGGTCGATATAATCTGTGATAGCTTGGTAAGATAAAGTTTTATTTATCGACTACCCAAAAAAATAAGGCCAGATATCTGGCCTTAAGATTACTCAAAAATCAGCAAGTAACTGTCAACAATTACAACTAAGAAAATAGAGTTAAGAAACTAGCGGCAATTTCTGTAAACGTAGCTGCTCATTTCTGTTAATTGCATAACATTCGCAACTGCGGCTTTCTAATGCTTTACGGTCTAAGATTGTAATTAAACCGCGTTTGTAACTAATGATGCCTGCGCTTTGTAATTTCAAAGCTGCGTCAGTCACACTTTCACGGCGAACACCAAGCATACTAGCCAACATTTCTTGCGTCATGGAGATTTCGTTAGTCGATAAACGATCTAAACTCAATAAAAGCCGGCGGCATAATTGCTGGTCTATAGTGTGGTGGCGATTACACACAGCTGTTTGCGTCACTTGTGTAATCATCGCTTGTGAGTAACGCAATAAAATATTCAGGGTTGAGCCCTCTCTGTGAATAGCATTTTTTGCCGCTTGCGCACGTATTCTGTAGCCTCTGCCTGCACTTTGCACTATGGCTTGATTTAGGGAATTGCTACCAGACAATACCAATGAAATACCCACAACGCCATCATTGCCTATTACAGCGACTTCGGACGATGATCCACTTTCTGTCATATATAGAAGTGACACAATCGCGGTGGTAGGAAAGTACATATAAGCAGGCGTTTTACCAGATTCACTCAATACTTGATTAAGTGACAAATCAACTTCTTCCATATCAGGCGCTAACTTGCTCCACTCATCATGGCTTATTGCTGCTAATAAATGATTCTCTTGAGGCGCTAAGTTTTTAGAGCTAGGTAGCTTGCTAAAAGGCGAATTCACAAGTGAGTTGCTAGCAAATAGCGGGTCGGCCAATAAAGTATTAGTAAGTGCTGAATTTACTGCTGATAATTGTGCTGTAATGTTCATGGTTATTCCTCTTTTTTCGAGGTTTCATGATGAGCCAACAGAGTGCAGTAATTAATAAGTAATGTGCGTATTTTAGTGTAGGGCATGCCCTACTTATTTAGGTTATGACTGCTTTATCCCTTATGACTAATCTTTGAGCGAGAGCCATATAGTGTAGAATAAGCCCAAGTAAACTCTGCACCTAGTAAAAATATTTGTGCCGAATAATATACCCACACCAATAGCGCTACCACCGAGCCAGCTGCGCCAAAACCTGAAGCAACTGCACTTGTTGTCATATATAGGCCAATTAAAAATTTACCCCCTGTAAATAAAGCCGCCGTAATCAACGCACCTATCCATACCTCGCCCCACCGAATTTTAACGCTAGGGATATACTTGTAGATAAGCGCAAACATGGCGGTGGTCATCGCAAAATCAAACACAAGATTTACGCTATTTAAAATAATGAACCATTCTTTTAATTGCAATGACCACCATTGGGAAACAGCTAATAAAGCTGCGTTAAAAATAAGCGATACCATCAAAATAAAGCCAATACCAAATATCATGCCAAAAGATAATATGCGCATGCGTAAAAAGGAAATTATGCTTCTGATTGGGGGGCGTTCTGGGGCGCGCCAAATTCGATCTAAGGCACTTTGCAACTCTCCAAAAACACTAGTCGCGCCAATTAACAGCAGCAAAATGCCAACAATAGTAGCTACTATGCCGTCAGTTGGTTTATTCACATTTTGCAACAAAGCTTGCACCGTCAAAGCACTCTGTTCGCCCATTAAATTTTGCAATTGCCCTGCTATTTCACCGCGGGCGGCTTCGTCTCCAAACACAAACCCTGTAATTGAAAGCACAATCAGCAACAAAGGTGCAATTGAAAATAGCGTATAAAAAGCCAACGCCGCACCCATACTAGGTGCGTAGTCGTCACTCCATGCGATAACGGTGGTTTTTATTAGTAGCCAAATTTTTTTAGTCATTATCTTAAATAGTATGTATCTTAAAATATAGAGTTAATTAATTTAATTGAATAAACAAATCATAATATGGCAAACCAATAAAGCTAGTAGTCTAGGCCACTATTGCCTCTAAATCAGATCGTTCGTAAAAACGATGCTTTGAAATAGCACTGACAAATCGCTCTATAAAGGCCTTGTCGTCTGTTTCACCCAGTTCCACGATAATTCCTGGTCCCTTAAATTCGCCATTTGCCGCACCTGCAGATAATGCCGCTTTATCAATTAAACTAATACCGCCAGCAATGGCTGCAATGGGCTTACCATGCTTGTAGGCCTCTTTAACAAACATAATGGCATTCGCATCGCTACATAATGCATTAGCACTCATATCAAACCCTGGTATTAAAACTGCATCAAATAAAACCGATGAGACCGTTGGCAAGCTATGATCAACATGCATTAAGCGTCCTTTACTGCTGGTGATAACTCCCAACTTTGGTGCCAGCAATTTAACGACTGCGCCTTGTGCTTCGACTGCTTCGCGTACCATATTGACCAACGCATCATTCACTTGATCACAAACTAAAATCGCTATCTTACGCCCACTAATAGCCGTATCTGGCACATCAGCCATACTTAGTGCTGCATCCATCTCTGGCTTATCTGTATATGGAACATCTTGATGGCCTATGGGAGGCGCAGGTAACCGCATGCCCAAGCCATCAGCCACACGCTGTGCTAAATCGGCATCTACCTGTGTGAGTGTTGCCACCATGCGCTCCCGTATGGCTGGCACCTCTACTTTGGCTAATTCAAAACAAAATGCCGCCACAATGTGGTCTTTTTCCCAACTAGCTTGACTGCGCCAAAATAAGGCAGGTTGCGAAAAGTGATCCGCAAAACTAGGGCTGCGTGCGCGTATTTTATTGCCTTCCATAGCTTCGGGGTGGCTCACAAACCCGCCTTGCTCCCAAGGCCGTTGCATGGGGCAACCACCGCCTAAAGTATTAGGCTCATAACTCACGCGCCCTTTTATAATGGCATGGCGCATATGTCCATCACGCTGATTGTTCTTCACTTCTGCAATCGGCTGGTTAATGGGCAGCTCATGAAAGTTAGCACTGCCTAAGCGCGATAACTGCGTATCTGTGTAAGAAAATAAGCGACCTTGCAATAGCGGGTCGTTACTAAAATCGATACCTGGCACTAAATGTCCAGGGTGAAAAGCCACTTGTTCGGTCTCGGCAAAATAATTATCTGGGTTACGGTTAAGCGTCATTTTGCCAATGATTTGTACTGGTACTAATGATTCTGGAATGAGTTTTGTCGCATCTAACAAATCAAAATCAAACTTATGTTCGTCGGCTTCTGGCACAATTTGCACTCCTAATTCCCACTCAGGATACTGGCCTTTATCGATGGAATCCCATAAATTACGCCGATGGAAATCGGCATCTTTGCCCGCTAGTTTCACAGCTTCATCCCACACCAAAGAATGCACACCTGCCACTGGTTTCCAATGAAATTTAACAAAGCTAGATTTGCCTGCCGCATCAATCAACCGAAACGTGTGCACGCCAAAGCCTTCCATATCGGCAAAGCTACGTGGAATACCGCGGTCAGACATCACCCACATAATGGTATGCGTGGTTTCTGGCACCATGGAAATAAAATCCCAAAAAGTATCATGCGCAGAGGACGCTTGTGGAATTTCATTATGCGGCTCTGGCTTAACCGAGTGGATTAAATCAGGAAACTTGATGGCATCTTGCACAAAAAATACAGGTACGTTGTTGCCCACGATATCAAAATTACCTTCTTCGGTATAAAACCGCACTGCAAAACCGCGTACATCCCGCGCCGTATCAGCCGATCCACGCGAGCCAGCCACAGTAGAAAAGCGCACGAACACAGGCGTTTTAGCACTTGTGTCATTTAAAAATCTAGCCTTGGTCACTTTACTCATGTTTTCATAAAGCTCAAAAACACCGTGAGCAGCCGCTCCTCGAGCATGTACCACGCGTTCAGGTATGCGCTCATGATCAAAATGCATGATTTTTTCACGCAATATGTGGTCTTCTAATAGCGTCGGCCCGCGCTCGCCAGCGCGCAGAGAATTTTGATTATCGCTAATCAATAAACCTTGGTTGGTGGTGAGTGATTCCCCTGGCATTTCTGCAATTATCGAAGCAGCTTGCTGAGAGCGATTGCCATCTGAAGGTGATGGCTTTAATCCTGTTAAGTTGTTTGCATTTGATTGATTGCCATCGGGTTTATTGCTGATTGGTTTTGCCATGTTGAATTTCCTGAAGTTAATTAAAAAGTGAAATTTAAAAAGTAAAAAATAGAAAAAAGTGCAATTTCAATCAACAACAGCCACTTTTGCCCTCAATCTTTTTGCCCTCAATCTGTTTTTCCTCAATCCTTAGTTCGCCAATATCTTCATTAACCCCATAGCCAGCTTCTTGCACAGCAGCTATGAGCTTTTCGGGCGAGGTCATTTTCTCATCAAAATCCACTTTAGCTTCGCTACCCGCAAGTGAAACGTTAACGTTATGCACACCATCAACTGCCACTAATGCCCGCGTAACAGCACTGGTACAGCCGCCGCAGGTCATCCCTGTCACTTTTAAAATTTCCGTTTGCATAGTCATACTCCTGTTATCTGAATTGATGTGTCAAGCTGCAAGCTTGTTTATTCATCAAATGACGCTCATTTTGTTCACTACTCTAACGCACTACAATGACTAATTTTATGTGCTCCGTCCGTGCGCTTGCGCACTTAATAGCTATTTAAAAAAATGTAAAATCAGCATTAAATAGCGTTAAGCTTAATAAATTCCGTATAAACAACTTTTAAATAACTTAATAAAAACCTTAGGGATTAGATTGCACAACACCATTCGCATTGCTACCTTCAATATTCACAAGGGTGTTTCGCACTTTAACGCGCGCTTTTCCTTGCACAGCCAGCGTGAGCTATTGCGTAAGCTACATGTAGATTTGGTTTTTTTGCAAGAGGTGCAAGACGTGCATAGCATTAACAGCAAACGCCACACAGCATGGCCCACCGCTGGGCAGGTAGAATTTTTGGCTGATGCAGTGTGGCCAGAATTTGCTTACGGTAAAAATTCGGTTTACCCAGCAGGTCATCACGGCAATGCGCTGCTATCTAAATTTCCCATTATTCATACTAAAAATACCAACATTTCTGCCCATGCTTCAGAACAGCGTGGTATGTTGCATAACGAAATAAAACTACCCAATTGGGATATACCATTGCATACTATTTGTGTACATTTAGGTTTATTTGCGCATTGGCGGCATCAGCAATTAGAAAAAGTGGCCGAATATATTGAGGAACAGGTGCCCATGAATAGCCCTTTAATTATTGCAGGTGATTTCAACGATTGGAGCTCGCGCGCAGGACGCGCTTTTGCCACACGCTTGCACTTGCGCGAGGTATTCGAGCATCATGCTGGACAATCTGCACGCAGTTTTCCATCCTGGTTGCCAATATTGCGGCTAGATCGTATTTATGTGCGTGGCTTTAACGTGAGCCATGTTGAAGTACATGCAGGCGTTCGATTTTTAAAAGTGTCTGACCATGCCATATTAACGGCCACGTTAGTTAAAAATGCCTAATTTTTTAGATGGCAATCATATTCAGCTACTACGTAGCGGCGAGGAGTATTTTCCTGCTCTCAGCATCGCCATTCAAAACGCCGTTACAACCATCTATTTGCAAACTTATATTTACGAGGTTGATAAAGCAGGCATCAGTGTTGGCAACGCACTTAAACAAGCCGCACAGCGCGGCGTAACAGTGAACATATTGCTAGATGGTTTTGGCTGCAAAGACATGCCCAAAGCCTATTTGAAAGAATTAGAAAGCGCTGGCGTACAAGTCATGTTTTATCGCCCAAAAATATCGCCTTGGACATTAAAAAAGAATCGTTTACGCCGCTTGCACCGTAAAATTGCAGTGATAGATGACCGCGTAGCTTTTGTTGGCGGCATAAATATTATTGACGATTACAATGTGCCCGATAACACCCCGCCTCGCATTGATTATGCCGTGCGTATAGAAGGCACATTGTTGCCCAGCATAGCCGCGAATGTGGATAAGTTATGGCATCGTATGCAGTGGCTGCGCTTACGAGGCTTGGCATCCAACATTAACTCGGCTGCGCGCAATGTTAGCTTCAAACCACGGCATAAGCGAGTTAAAGCAGCGCAGCCTGCGCAAAATCATCTTAAAAAAGAGATTGAACATGATATGCAGGCCGCACTTGTATTGCGCGATAATATTTTGCACAGAAGTGATATTGAAGACGCCTATTTAAGCGCAATCAATGCTGCTCAATCTGAAATCATCATCGCCAATGCTTACTTTGTGCCAGGCAGACAATTTCGAAAAGCTTTACTTAAGGCGGCGCAACGCGGGGTAAAAATTGAGCTTTTATTGCAAGGGCGCATGGAATATTTTTTAATGTTTGCCACCCATGCTTTTTACAGCGTATTTTTAAAAAACGGCGTGCAAATTTTTGAATATCGCAAAAGTTTTATGCACTGCAAGGTCGCAGTCATTGATGGTTATTGGTCAACAGTTGGTTCATCTAATATTGATCCGTTTAGCATGATGCTAGCACGCGAGGCCAATATTGTTGTGCAAGACAAGGCATTTGCTGATGAATTACGCACCGATATCCTAAGTTCAATTCGAGAAGGCTCCCATCAAATATCAGCACAAGAATGGAGCCAAGGCAATAAGCTAAAGCGCTTTTTATCATGGCTAGTATATGGCCTGGTAAGGCTGTTTATGGGGCTGATTGGCTACTCAAACGAGCGCTAAAATACTAGTGCTTTGCGCTAAATAAGCCCAAATGCTATTTTATGGAAAAATTACAAATTTTCATCATTTCCGCCTATTGATTTAACTATGCTTTATTTTTTAGATTGTTTTTAAAATTTAGCGCACTATGTGAGTTACCGCACAGAGTTCTGCCAACATAGATGTAACAATGCAATAATCAGGTGTGTTTGCCCAATGACCTATTAAAAAAATAAAAAGCTATTTTCCCAGCATAATGTAAGTTTTTTTTCACCAGTTTTATCAAGGGGATGGCATGTTAGAAGAAATCTACAATTACAACATTCTAGAAACTCCTGGTCTTAAAACCCCCAGCGGTGTCAATAAGCAATCTAATGGAAATTTAGCGCATTCAGATCTAGATAGCAAAATACTCGCAGCAACCCTTAATTCTATTGGTGATGCTGTTATTGCCACGGATACCAGCGGGCGCATTACTCTGCTTAATCTTACTGCCGAAAATCTAACTGGCTGGACAAAGGATGAAGCGATTGGTCGCCCAGTGGACGAAGTTTTTTATATTATCAATGCAGAAACCCGCCAACCTGTTATTACGCCCACATTAGAAACGATAGCGCAAGGCCTAACATTGAAATTACCTAAGCGCAGCTTGTTAGTTTCGCGCGATGGCAATGAACATGCTATCGGCGATAGTTGCGCGCCCATTATTAATGCTAATAATGAAATAGATGGCGCTGTGATTGTATTTCGTGATATTACCGAGCAAGAATCTTTGCAAGAAGCCCTGCGCGCAAGTGAGGAGCTGTTTCGTGCCACCTTTGAAAACGCATCAGTGGGCATAGCGCATATAGCGCATGATGGCCAAATACTGCGTATTAACCATCAATTTAGCCATATGGTGGGCTACTCTGTGGCCGAGTTATTATCTAGTAAATATCATAAATATCAAAAAATTACCCATCCAGACGATTTAGATGAGAACCTAGCGGGCTATGAACGCATATTGGCAGGCGATATTGATAGCTTTAGCATGGAAAAACGCTATATATGCAAAGATAAATCGATACTGTGGGTCGATTTAGAAGTA
>JANLWF010000262.1:0-1734 GCA_031364385.1 Methylotenera sp. | reverse complement strand
AACCCATTATTAAGCGTAGTAGCTAAGTAATTAGCTGAAATAATTTGGCTGCTAAATAGCACAAATTAACGACTTAAATATTGGAGTAAATAATGGAAATAGGATTATCACTTGTCGCACAAGCATTTGCTTTCGCAGCGTTAATTGCGGTTACGGTTAAATTTATTTGGCCGCCGCTATTAAAAGCGATCGAAACTCGTCAAAAAGAAATTGCCGATGGTTTGGCAGCAGCGTCTGAAGGCCGTAGTGCCTTAGAAGTTGCAGCTAAAAAATCAGAAGTGACTTTGAATGAAGCCAAGCAAAAAGCCAGCGAGATTATTGGGCAAGCCGAAAAGCGCGCTACACAAATCGTGGAAGAAGCTAAGGGCAATGCCAAAGTTGAAGGCGATCGCATTTTAACAGGTGCAAAAGCGGAGATTGATCAAGAAGTAAACCGTGCAAAAGAAGGTTTACGCGCGCAGGTTTCTGCCCTTGCTATTGCAGGTGCTGAAAAAATCTTGCGTAAAGAGATCGACGGCAAAGTACATTCTGAGATGTTATCTAAACTTGCGGCGGAGCTTTAAGAGATGGCTGAAATTTCAACCATCGCACGGCCATACGCGGTAGCGGCTTATAAGCTTGGTAAAGAGCAAGAAGCCCTTGCCAAGTGGTCTGAGATGCTGGGTTTTGCGACACAAGTGGTAAATGACGCGAAGATGCAAGCTTATATCAGCGACCCAAAAGTAGTGGCCAGCGATTTGCAAACTACTTTTTTAAAAGTGTGTGGCGATAAGCTGAATGAAAACGCACAAAATTTAATTAAAATTTTGGTCGAATATGGTCGCATGTCTGTGTTGCCAGCCATCACCGCGGCGTTTGAGGAATTAAAAGCCCAAGATGAAGGTGTACTAGAAGCGCAAATTATTGCGGCGGCTAAGCCAAGTGCTGCTGAAATTAAAGATTTAGTTGTACGCTTGGAAACTAAATTTGGGAAAAAAGTAGAGGCCACCGTTTCGGTTGACCCTGAAATTATTGGCGGCATTAAAATTATTGTTGGCGATACCGTGATAGACGCGTCCGTCAAAGGTCAGTTACAAAATTTAACCTACGCACTTACTGCGTAAGATAATTGGGTTAGCAAAGCCCAAAGAAAAACTTAGGAGCCACAATGCAGTTATCTACATCAGAAATCAGTGAACTGATTAAAAGCAGATTAGAAAATTTTTCTACCTCAGCTGAAGCGCGTACTCAAGGTACAGTAATTTCAGTCACCGACGGTATCGTTCGTATTCACGGTTTATCTAACGTGATGGCGGGCGAGATGATCGAATTCCCAGGCAATACCTTCGGTCTTGCGCTTAACCTAGAGCGTGATTCTGTTGGCGCCGTGGTATTGGGCGATTATGAACATATTACTGAAGGCGACGTGGTGAAATGTACAGGTCGTATTTTGGAAGTGCCAGTAGGCCCAGAGCTTATTGGACGCGTTGTGAACGCGCTTGGTCAGCCTATTGACGGCAAAGGCCCAGTTAACGCCAAAATGACCGACAAAATTGAAAAAGTGGCGCCAGGTGTGATTGCGCGTAAATCAGTGTCACAACCTGTGCAAACGGGTTTGAAGTCTGTGGATTCAATGGTGCCAGTAGGTCGTGGCCAACGTGAGTTAATTATTGGTGACCGTCAAACAGGTAAAACTGCAGTGGCGATTGACGCGATTATTAACCAAAAAGGTCAAAACATGACCTGTGTTTATGT
>JANLWF010000248.1:0-4585 GCA_031364385.1 Methylotenera sp. | reverse complement strand
TTGCCAATCATGGGGAAATCTTTGCGGAATGGATGGCCGACAAAGCCATAATCGGTGAGAATGCGGCGTAAATCGGGATGATTTTCAAACATAATGCCAAACAAATCAAAAGCTTCGCGTTCGTACCAATTGGCGGCAGGCCATATATCCACTAGCGTTGGCAACACAGGAAAATCTTCATCTTGCGCGAAAACTTTTAAGCGCACACGCTGATTTAAGTTGACAGAAAGCAGATGCAACACAACAGCGTATTTTGTACCTTGCCACTGTCCATCGGCGTAATCGCTATAATCCACGCCGCACAAATCGATGAGTTGCTCGAATTTAAGTTCAGCGTGGTCACGCAACTTGGTGCAAACTGCAACCAAATTATCAGTCTTGCACTCAATAGTAAGCTCGCCAAAAGCTACATCTAGCTTAGTAATTGTGTCATTTAAAGCGAGCTTTAATTGCGCGGATAATTTTTCTAATTTAGTGGCCATGTTTTTTGTGTTGTTTACTTAAAGCCTTAGCGTGCAATCGTATTGGTGCGTCTGATTTTTTTCTGTAACTGAATAATGCCGTACAACAACGCCTCGGCTGTGGGCGGACATCCTGGCACATACACATCCACAGGCACAATGCGGTCGCAGCCACGCACCACCGCATAAGAGTAGTGATAATAACCACCACCATTGGCACACGAACCCATGGAAATCACCCAACGCGGCTCGGCCATTTGGTCGTACACTTTACGCAGCGCTGGCGCCATTTTATTGACTAGCGTACCCGCCACAATCATCACATCGGATTGACGTGGGCTACCACGAAACACAATACCAAAGCGGTCTAAATCATAACGCGAAGCACCAGCATGCATCATCTCAACCGCGCAGCAAGCCAAGCCAAACGTCATTGGCCACATCGAGCCCGTGCGCGTGTAGTTAATCACCGTATCTAGCGTGGTGGTGACAAAACCTTTTTCGAGAACGCCTTCTAATCCCATTCTAGCGCGCCTTTTACCCACTCATAAACGAAACCAACGACGAGAACGCCCAAAAATAGCAGCATCGCCAAGAAACCAGCCAAGCCGATTTCCTTAAGTACGACAGCCCAGGGGAATAAAAATGCGATTTCTAAATCAAAAAGAATAAACAAAATAGCGATCAAGTAATAGCGCACATCAAACTTCATACGCGCGTCTTCAAACGCCTCAAAGCCGCATTCGTAGGGAGAGTTTTTTTCAGAGTCTGGTTTGTGAGGTGAAACCAATTTACCGAGGATAAGTGGCCCTAGCCCAACGACAAGGCCTACTAAGATGAACAACAAAATTGGAAAATAATTTTCCAGCACTTGAACTTTCCTGACTATCTTCCTAACCATTACCCCAGCCAGCTTAACTACAAGATTCTGACTACAAGATTTTGGTTAACCCATTAATATAAAATACTTTAATACATTCTGGTGCCGACGGAGAGACTCGAACTCTCACGACCTTAGTCACAACCACCTCAAGGTTGCGTGTCTACCAATTCCACCACGACGGCATTTTTTTAGAGCTTACCCTAAGACGTTCAGCCTAAATTTTAATTAGGGATATCTTTCGCGGCATTGCCTGTAGGCGTTGTTTCTGCAGGTTTTGTTTCAAGTGGTTGAGCAGCAACTGGTTTTACTGTTTCAGTTTTCGTAGCTTGCGATTTAATCACACTGCCATTGCCCGTACGATGGCTTGACATATAGGCTAGCGCTAAACTAGTAGTGAAAAACACTACTACGCATATTGCGGTGGCTTTGCTCATAAAATTTGATGAGCCGCTCACGCCAAACAAGCTGCCAGAGGCGCCACTACCAAAAGCTGCGCCCATATCTGCACCCTTGCCGTGCTGCAACAACACCAAGCCAATAACGCCTGCCGCTGCTAAAACGTGAATAATTGTGATTAGTTGTTCCATTACTTTACCTATTTATTTGCCATTTTTGCGGTTAATTTCTCGGGTTATTTTCTCGCGCCTATTTTACAGCCTAGATGTTTCAGCCGCTTGGCAGATTCGTTCAAATTCTTGCGCGTTAAGCGAGCACTTGCCAATCAGCCCGCCGTCGATATTTTCTACAAGGAATAATTGTACCGCATTTTGCGGATTAACGCTGCCTCCGTAGAGGATTTTTAAGCGATCCGCTGCGTTTAAATTCAAGTTTGCTACCTTATTGCGGATGAATTTGTGCATGGTTTTAGCTTGCTCTGGCGTGGCTGCCAAGCCCGTGCCTATTGCCCAAATTGGTTCATAAGAAATCACCGCGTCAGCAAATACTTCTGCTCCGTGCGAGTTGATAATGGTATCGAGCTGTTTGCCGACCACCATTTCCATCATGCCCGCTTCGCGCTCGTTAAGCGTCTCGCCCACACACAATATTGGCGTTAAACCGTGCTTTTTAGCTTGCACAAATTTTGTGGCAATATTTTCATCCGATTCGCAATACGCAGTTGCGCGTTCAGAGTGGCCAATAATCACGTAAGTTGCACCAAAGTCCGTCAACATGGCCGCACTTACTTCACCAGTAAAAGCGCCAACTTCGTTCTTAGCCACATTCTGCGCGCCCCAAGCAATATTGGTGTTATGCAGCATATTTTGCAATTGAGCAAGGTAAGGATAAGGCGCGCAAACAACCACTTGCGTGTTTTTTAGGTTAGATAAATTCTCAATAAAATCCGTCAGCAAAGCAGAATTTTGCTTGAGATTGCCGTGCATTTTCCAGTTGGCAACGACTAATTTATTGGTGGTTTTTGGGGTCATTAGAAAGTCTTAAGAATTGGCGCGAATTCTACGCGTAGCGGCAAGATTGGTCAATGTAGGGGCGATTTTTAAATCGCGAACAGCCTATATAATTATCCGTTACCTGCTTGGTACGTATCGCTTTCGCGCAATCAATTGTGCTGTTACGCAAACAAATCAGATTCAGCTTTTCCTACCATTCCAACGCGTTTTACAGCCGCCACAAATTCACCATTTTTATGCAAGTGAATCAAATTGGCAGGGTGATGCCCTCCGTGCATGTGCGCTAGGCGGATAATGCTTTGTGCAGGCATTTTCCATTGCAAATTTTCCAGCAATTCATCGGCCATATCGGGGCGATTGCACAGCAGCACCATATCGCAACCCGCATTGAGCGCGGCCAAACTACGCGTAGTCACGTCGCCGCCCACGGTTGCGCCTTCCATGCTTAAATCATCGCTAAAAATCACACCGTTAAAACCTAATCTTTCGCGCAATACTTTTTGTAGCCACTTAGCCGAAAAGCCCGCAGGTTTGTCGTCCACTTTTGGGTAAATCACATGTGCGGGCATAATTGCCGCCAAACCTTCATCAATCATCTGCCGAAACGGCTGCATATCGTTTTGCGCAATTTGGTCGAACTCACGCTCGTCAATGGGTATGCTCACATGCGAATCGGCCACCACAAAACCATGCCCAGGAAAATGCTTGCCCACCGCCTGCATACCGCCTTTTTTAAGGCCTTGCATGAGGCTAAAAGCCAGCTCATTAATGGCTTGGGTATTTTGATGAAATGCGCGGTCGCCAATCACCAGGCTATCGCCATAATCCATATCTAGTACGGGCGTAAAGCTAAAGTCTACACCGTGTGCGCGCAATTCTGCGGCTAAAATCCAACCTGCCTCAGTTGCCAATTGTTTAGCTTTTTTGCGCTCTGTATCCCAAATTTTGCCAAATTCACGCATGGGTGGAATTTTAGTAAACCCATCGCGAAAGCGTTGCACGCGCCCGCCTTCGTGATCTACCGCAATTAAAAGGGGTGGCTGGCGAACCGCATGGATACTGGCTGTTAGGGCGGCTAATTGTGCGCAATTTTCATAGTTGCGTGCAAATAAAATTACACCGCCCACCAGTGGGTGCTGCAATCTACGCACGTCATCGGCAGTGAGTACTGTGCCGACAACATCTAACATGACTGGACCTAAACTCATTGCTTACCTTTTATAGTTTAACTTCTAATTAATTATAATTTCTCATATTTCGTCATTCTGGAGCAGGCCAGAATGACGGTATTTGTTAAGGTTTAAGCCTATAAAGACTCGTAATTTCTTTAACCCGCGCCGCATACAGCGGCTCTGAGTGATCGATTGATTTGGCATGTTTTGGCGCAATATCAAGTTTTTCAACTACGCTTAAACCTGCATCGCGAATCCATTTTTGCAGCTCGTCATTAGTACGCAAACCCAAATGCTCGGCTAAGTCTGAAAGTATCAACCAAGCTTCGCCATCCTCATTCAAATGCGCCTTCACGCCGCTCAAAAAGCCTTTTAACATCGTGCTATTTGGGTCGTAAATGGCATGCTCAATCGGCGCATTGGCTTTGGCTGGCAGCCAAGGCGGGTTGCAGACAATTAAATCAGCTTTTTTATGTCCGCTTGGAAACAAATCCGCTTGCTCAAGCGTAATGTATTGTTTTAGATTGAGTTTTTCAATATTTTCAGCCGCGCAATTTAGCGCGCGAATGCTGTTATCCGTCGCGATGACCGCTTTAATGCCGCGCGTGACTAAAATTGCGGCGATGACGCCAGTGCCTGTGCCAATATCAAACGCGGTTT
>JANLWF010000234.1:0-3195 GCA_031364385.1 Methylotenera sp. | reverse complement strand
CGGGTTGCGACACAAAGCACTTTTCCGCCGCGCGTCTAAAATTGCGTTCTTGCGCTACTGCTACAATAAATTTTAATTCCGTCAGGCTCATTTATTATTCACTTAATTCATTCTATTGATCATACATTGATTAATATTATTAATCAACTTTATCAAAATATACAATTATACAAATCATATTATGCGCTCTAAAATGAGGTCGTTGTCTTAGTTTATGGATAAATAAAATGAATATCATATTTGAAACTATCGCCCAAGCACTCATAGAATTACTAGCGCATTACGCGGCAGCAAATTAAACAAGCAATTTTTATTTTTAAGTAGCATAGTAGTCAATTACACATAACCAAAGGAGAAAACCATGGATTCTGATTCAAAATGCCCATTCTCGGCGGGTCATCCTAAAAATGCAGTGGCAGGCGCATTGACAAACGCTAACTGGTGGCCCAACCAGCTAAACGTCAAATTACTTAACCAAAACTCCCCACTCTCCGATCCCATGGGCGAGGAATTCAACTATGCCGAAGCATTTAATAGCCTCGACCTAAATGCGGTAGTGCAAGACCTGCATGCCTTAATGACAGACTCACAAGATTGGTGGCCCGCAGACTATGGTCACTATGGTCCTTTCTTCATCCGCATGGCCTGGCACGCAGCAGGCACTTACCGTATCGCCGATGGCCGCGGTGGTGCGGGCGCGGGCACACAGCGATTTGCGCCACTGAACAGCTGGCCAGACAACGGTAACCTGGATAAAGCGCGCCGCTTAATTTGGCCGATCAAGCAGAAGTACGGCAGGAAAATTTCTTGGGCTGATCTCATCGTTCTCACTGGCAACGTCGCTCTAGATTCGATGGGATTCAAGACTTTTGGTTTCGCTGGTGGTCGCGAAGACGTGTGGGAGCCAGAGGAGATTTACTGGGGGCCTGAGGCTGAGTGGATGGGTGACAAGCGCTACACTGGCGACCGTCAGCTCGAGAACCCTCTAGGCGCCGTACAAATGGGCTTAATCTACGTGAACCCAGAAGGCCCCAATGGCAACCCAGACCCAGTGGCTTCAGCACGGGATATTCGCGAGACGTTCGCCCGCATGGCGATGGATGACGCGGAGACCGTTGCGCTGACAGCTGGCGGTCACACCTTCGGTAAGTGCCATGGTGCGGCCAATCCAGGTCAGTATTGTGGCCCCGAACCCGAGGCTGCTGGTATTGAAGAGCAAGGCTTTGGCTGGATTAATAGCTTTGGCAGCGGAAAAGGTGCCCACACCATCACCAGCGGCTTGGAGGGTGCCTGGACTCACACGCCGACAACGTGGGACAACAGCTACTTCGACACTCTGTTTGGCAACGAGTGGGAGCTGACGAAGAGCCCTGCGGGCGCGCACCAATGGACCCCCAAGGGCGGTGCAGCAGCAGGCACCGTACCAGATGCGCACGATTCATCAAAACGGCATGCGCCAATCATGTCCACAGCGGATATGGCGATGAGAATGGATCCCGCTTATGAGAAGATTTCTCGGCATTTCCACCAAAACCCGCAAGAATTTGCAGACGCGTTTGCTAGGGCCTGGTACAAGCTAACTCACCGCGATATGGGTCCTTTGTCGCGTTATCTTGGTCCGTTATTGCCCAAGGAAGAGTTGATTTGGCAAGACCCAGTGCCAACAGTGGATCATGCCTTGATTGGTGAGCAGGACATTGCTCACCTGAAAACTAAGATCCTTGCATCTGGTCTGTCTATCTCTAGGCTGGTGACGACGGCTTGGGCTTCGGCGACAACCTTCCGCGGCAGCGATAAGCGCGGTGGCGCGAATGGTGCGCGGATTAGGCTTGCACCGCAAAAGTTTTGGGAAGTCAACCAACCAGTCGAGCTTGAAAAGGCTTTAGAGGCGTTGCAGGCAATACAGAATGACTTCAACAACTCGCAAACTAACGGCACTCAAGCTAACGGCACTAGGGTCTCACTGGCTGATTTGATTGTGCTGGGTGGCTGCGCTGCTGTTGAGGCGGCCGCGAAGAAGGCTGGGCACGACATAAAGGTTCCTTTCTCACCAGGTCGCACGGATGCAACGCAGGATCAAACTGATGTGGATTCATTCGCAGTACTGGAGCCAACTGCAGATGGGTTCCGCAATTACGTCCGCAACGGACACGAGTCTTCGGCAGCTGCGCTGCTGCTGGAACGGGCTAACCTGATGACGCTTACCGCGCCAGAGATGACGGTTTTGATTGGTGGTATGCGCGTATTAAATGCAAACTTTGGGCAATCCGAACAGGGTGTATTCACCAAGCAGCCTGAAGTATTGACCAATGATTTCTTCGTGAACTTGCTTGACATGAACACAAAGTGGAAGAGATGTAACGCGTCTGAAGGCGCGGCTGAGGGGGAAGACCGTGGCACTGGCGTATTGACCGACATGAACAAGGATTTGCAGAAACCTGCCGCGTCCGCAGGTGTGTTAGAGGGGCGTGATCGAGTCACTAACGAGCTCAAGTGGACGGGTACCGTTGTTGATCTCGTCTTTGGTTCAAACTCGCAGCTTCGCGCAATTGCAGAAGTCTATGCTTGCAGCGACGCGCAGCAAGTGTTCGTGCAAGACTTTGTGGCGGCTTGGAACAAGGTGATGAACCTAGATCGTTTTGACCTAAACAAATAATTTGCTAACTCTTTTAAGCCCGCTTCGGTGGGCTTTTTTATTTGTAAGCTTTTAGCTTTGAACGCGACAAACCATCAGCAAAACCCTTAAAATAGCTTTAATTTTTTATAATAGGAATCAGCATGAAAACTTGGATATGCGTAGTATGCGGTTTAATTTATGAAGAAGAAAAAGGCTGGCCGCAAGAAGGCATCCCCGCTGGTACGGCGTGGGACGATGTGCCCGCCGATTGGAAATGCCCAGAATGCGGCGCAAGCAAAGCAGAATTTGAAATGGTAGAGTTTTAAAACTTATTTAAAACGAATTTTAAGCTAAAAATACTTGCCCTACAGACCAATAACCATGAGGCATGCAGGGCAGTATTTTAAGTTTTATCAGCGCTTAAAACTGAAACATAGCCAACGCTTCTTTGCCAAAATACCACAACATAAAAAAGAACGCGCAAAAATAAATGACAGTAAAGATTAACCAAAAAAACGCAATGTAAAACATTAAGCCATCTTCTTCCAGCTCGCCAATGCAATAAAACAATATCGCCA